>JBEAQB010000026.1:0-4533 GCA_041164125.1 Cyanobacteriota bacterium | reverse complement strand
CTAACTGAGTCGGATCAGTGTTTGCCGTTGGCGTCAGAACGTAGGGGGCTCCTTGAAAAAGATTGGCTTGAGCTGCATCAATGCCTTGATCTGCTGTTCCGGCCATGGGATGACCACCAATAAAATGCGGCCATAATTGGCTGGCTGGCCTGGCGATCGCCGTTTTGACAGAGGCGACGTCAGTCACAATGGTTGGGGAGGTTAAGTGGGGAACCAACCTTGCCAGCGTCGGAATAATCAAATGGATGGGGGTACAGAGAAAAATGACCTCGACTGACCTTAATAGCCCCAAATCCTGACTGGCAAAATTCACGAATCCTCGTCCTAGGGCTTGCTCACAGGTACTGGCCCGTCGAGACACCCCATAAACCTCATGCCCTTGCCGCCGCAAATCCCCCGCCAGCGACGCACCAATTAAGCCAAGACCCACAATGCCAATCTTCATTGAAGTAAATTTAGGCAGAAAATTATGAACGAGCTGCGTAGTCTCGGCAATTAATGGCGGTTTCAGAATTTGCCCCTATGGGATGCAGCGGACATTTGAGGCGATGATCGTTAGTAAAAAACTGGCAATCATGACAGGGAATGCGATGCATCATTTGACTACGGTGCCACAGGTCACGAACAAATTGCCACAGGGTTAATCCCAAATACCCCAAAAATAACCAAGCTATCCCAAAACACACGGGTCCTTGTAAAGGATGCAGCCATTGCAAAAGATGAGAGAAAAAAGGGGACATGGATGAGACGGTTCACGCGCTTGTTCTCCATTCTGACAAAAGCCAATCCCCCCCCGGCGTCTTTGTTATAAATTGTGATGTTGCCGCCTGTTTGCGTCGGAGACGCTCAATCTAGAGATAAACTTAGAAATAGGCTTTTTTGGTTGCTTGACTAGGATTCGCTTTTATTTCTGTATTCTGCGATGCTTGCCTATGACCCTTATTAATTCCGATAGTTTACATAGTGCAGCCTTTTTATTGGGAACGGTGGTGTTTGTGGGCATCATTGTTTGGTCGGTTTGGTTTGCCACTAACATGGACTAATCAATGGTCTGCCAAAATTAGCGATTCTAGGCCGATAGTCAACACCTGGAAATCCCCGTCCTTTAGGATGGTTAGGGATGTCAAGGCAAATAATGCCAGACTGAATGCCCGTCCCATTGTGCCAACTACCGACGAAGACAGTTTGTTATGACCATCAGCCACTTTTTTGTCCCTCCATCAGGATTTGCTGCTCTCCTCCCCATTGATAGTATTTTCTCCACCCAGGGCATCATGGTCATGCTATTGGGGGCTTATGCTTTGGCAATGTGGTTATTTCTAACCAGTGCGCCTAAGGTCTACACGATTATGGTCTCTGATTTGGCGATCGCCCGCGCATTTTACGAAGGTCTGCTCGAATTGACGGTAGCTGACGTTCCTTTGCATTACTACTACAACTATGAACAAACCTTGGGGACAGCGAGTTGGGATGCTTACTCCCTCACTGCCAACTCCCAAATGCCCACCAGCCAACGCTATAGCCCCCAAGAAGGGTTATGGTATCAGCTGAAAAAAAACGCCCAACTCCATATCATTGCCGGTGCAAGCTTGGGGGACAAAAACCGCCAACGGCATGTCTGCTTTGACCATGACTGTTTAGAGCAAATTTTACTCAGGGTGCAGTCCCGCCGCCTGCGTTACAAAGTGCGACGTCAAAAGCCCCTAAATTTTTTAGTCAAAGACTACGACGAGCGAGTCATTGAACTGACTGAGGTTAAAAACTAACCCTATGGCACCTTCCCGGAAACAACTTTAGACGCCAGTCAGTCTGGTATTGGGGGCCCGTTTGATCGCAGCGGTTCCCTATGGTGTCTCTTGATGAGTGGTAATGAACTTTCGCCTCACCTTCTTAGCTAGTCTTGTAGTTCCTATTGTGTTACCCTTAACCCCGGTCACGGCTAACCCCTCAACGGCGGACTGTCTACTGATCGCCCAAGCCTCCCAAGCCAGGGTGGTCGGCAAAAATGCCCCGACAGGGCAAGCGGGAAAAGACGGATTAGGGGGAGCAGACACCGACAATCTAACCATTTTTAGTGATGGCTCAACCATGACCCTCAACCTGGCTGGTCAAGTGGGGGAAGCTGGGGAAGCTGGAGAAGATGCGTTAGCACCAGAGTGTCCTGCTACGGATACCAACTATCAGGAAGATATTCGCCTGGCCGATGGCGGCACAGGGGGAGATGGGGGCAATGGGGGCGACGGGGGCAATGGAGGCTCGATTACTATCTATAGCCGCGACTTTAATACACTTAATCAAATTTTTGTGAACGCGGCCGGGGGGAAAGGCGGTCAACCGGGAAGCGGCGGTGCTGGTAGTGAGGGCTGTGACTGTCCCCAACCTTACTGGACAGTGGAAACCTGTTCCGGCAAGCCGGGCAATGATAATTACCGTTGCTCCACCCAAGAATTTCGCTGTTACGGCGGTCGGGACGGTACAAAAGGGCGATCGGGTGTTGCAGGGCAAGATGGATTACCCGGTAAATTGACCGTGTTAAATTTAGATCGCCCTTTAGAGGATGATCGTCCGGCGGCGGCTGTTCCCCTCGCCCTTCTCAAAAATAATGGTTTTACCCTGTCTAAAAATCGCTGGGAAACGCGCACCGGCGCGGCCCAATTGTTAGCCCCTGGATCTACGATTGCGGACGAATATCTAGTATTGCTTGAGCGGGTCGAACAGTCGTTTTTACTGCTTTGGAATGCGCCCCAACCTTTTGATCGCTTTGCCAATGCCACCGCCAACCTGAGGTTAAGCGACAATCAGCAAGAGATTGCACTGGATTTACCATCTGATCTTTGGCTAGAAGGCACCACTCAAAAACGTAATAATGTTACGGAATTTATGGTGTATAACGCCATGTGGGAAGGGGATGCTAAACGTTTAGGAGGCTTAACCTTGAGTGGTGAGGGACGCAACTTAACACTGACCTTAATCGATGAGGCTAACCAATCTAACTTAATGGCAACGAAATTTCGGTTGCAATATCTTGTGACGAGTGAAGATCCCCGCTTTCGTCCCCCTTCAGCCTACAGCACCAAATTTGACGGGCCAGTTCCTGACCATTTAGTCACGGTTAATGGGAATCAATTCACGATCAACCTAGGCGAACTAGCCATTGCGGAAAAGGATCTCCAGTCTGGATTAGGGGTTGAAATTAAACTTTACGCTGAACGGAACTTTTCGGGGTACAACGCCGAACAGCGACTCATCCTAAGGGATGTTATTACGCCGTAATTACCGGGGGAGTGGGTCGACCAAGCGCAGGCGATCGCCAACACTGCCTCCTTGCCAATCCGATTTTTTCGGTCACATGACTGACGCTTGTGACAGAGGCCGGAAAACAACGGACTGGGGCAGAAAAATGCATTACCCTGAATTGCAGGCAACCTGGCCGATTAATGCCAATCATCAAGCTTGAGGCTGTTGGTGATGCTGTAGTTTTTTAAGTTCAGGGGGGGACAAATGGCAGGTAAGCAGCGTTCGACCCAAAATAACCTAGGCACCGTCGCCGCTATCCGGGGCAGTGTGGTGGATGTGCGTTTTCCCCAGCAGTTACCCAATTTTCTCAATCAATTAATTGCGGGGGAGGGGGGGCAGGTGGTGATGGAAGTGGTGGCCCACCTGAGTGCAGATTTAGTCCGGTGTATTGCCCTAACACCAACGGCGGGTTTAGCGCGGGGCACGCCGGTTGAAGATCTTTCCCATCCGTTGCAAGTGCCAGTGGGGCAGGAAATTTTAGGACGTATTTTTAATGTTTTTGGGAAAACCGTTGACCAAGGGAAGCCGTTAAGTGACCTTGAACACCGATCCATTCACCAAGCGGCCGTCCCTTTGACCCAGCAATCGACCCGGGCAGAAATTCTGGAAACAGGGATCAAGATGATTGATGTCTTGGTGCCCATTGAACGGGGAGGCAAGGCGGGATTGCTGGGGGGCGCGGGGGTCGGCAAAACAGTGTTGATTACAGAAATGATCCACAACATGGTGAGTCAACACCAGGGCATTAGTTTGTTTTGTGGCATCGGGGAGCGCAATCGAGAAGCGGAAGAGTTATATCGAGAAATGCAAACAGCTGGGGTATTAGACCAGACGGTGATGGTATTCGGGCAAATGAATGAGCCGCCAGGGGCCCGATTTCGAGTCGGCCATGCGGCATTAACAATGGCGGAATATTTTCGCGATCAAAGCCATCAGGATGTGTTGTTGTTGATTGATAATATTTTTCGCTTTATTCAGGCAGGGCAAGAGGTATCGGGACTAATGGGGGAATTACCGTCCCGGGTCGGGTATCAACCCACATTGGCATCGGAGTTGGCAGAACTAGAGGAACGGATTACCAGTACCAAGGCTGGGGCGATCACCTCGGTGCAGGCGGTATATGTGCCGGCGGATGATTTCACCGATCCAGCCGCAGTACAGACCTTTGGGCATTTGTCAGCCTCGTTGGTGTTGTCCCGCAAACGGGCTAGCGAAGGGTTTTACCCGGCCGTTGAT
>JBEAQB010000025.1:0-8353 GCA_041164125.1 Cyanobacteriota bacterium | reverse complement strand
GATCTGCCGTTGCCGGGGGTCACGTCTGTGTTGCAGAGTGTTCTAGACCGGGGTCTTGATTTGGTGGTTATGACTATGCGGCGGGAACGGGAACTCGATGAGGCCCTAGAGCGTAATCAGTTAACGCGCTTTTTTTCTGACGATCGCCGTTATTGTTTGGGCAATGATTACGTTAAAACCGGGGACACTAATGATAAACCGTTATTAATGGAACGGGCCATGGCCGAACTCCCCCCAGCGACAAGTACCTGGATGGTGGGAGACACGGAAGCGGATATTGTGGCGGCGCAACGGGTTGGCATTCCGGCGATCGCCGTTTTGTCGGGTATTCGAGATCGGGAGCAATTAGAACGTTACCAGCCGGATTACATTGTGGAGAATCTAGCCGCCGCCGTTGATTTATTTTTTCACCATCATGGCGTTATCTAAGGCTTTTTTCACCTGGTTTACTCGGTGTTTGCTCAGTTAAAATTTAATTCCCATTGACCCCGCATCCCTATGACTTGCATTTCCTCCCAGGCGATCGCCCACTATCGCACCCAGTTAGCCCAGTACCCTGAAGCCTTAGCAGCCCTAGATACCATCGAAGATTGCGAAGGAGACTTGGAAGACGCGGCCTTAACCCTGGGCATTCAGGTGGGGCAACAGCCGGATCGCAATGATTGGCTAGAGGGGTTAGCCAAACGTTGTCGAGTAGCCATTTGTGAAGGAGAGTTGCCCGCCGCCCTTAAGGCCGATAATATCAACGAAGTCGTGGGACATTTAATCGAGCGTAGCGTGTGTCATCCTATCCTGGCTCCCTTGGTCGTCTTGTATGTGATTGACCAAGGCATTGACCAGTTTTGTGAACCGATTCATTTCAAATTAGATTTCAACCATGGGCCCTAAATCCCAGAGTTTAACCTGGACGGACCGCATCGGTTTTCAGCGGGATTGGATGTGGCGCGGTTGGTCAATTCGTTACAGCTTTCGTCACCCCGTTCACCCCTCCCCCCTGCCGCCCCTGTTATTAATTCACGGCTTTGGCGCGGCGATCGAGCATTGGCGGTACAATATCCCTGTTTTAAGCCAACATACCAGCGTTTATGCTATCGACTTGTTAGGATTCGGCGGCTCCCGCAAAGCCCACACCCCCTATAGTGCTTATGATTGGGGGCAGCAACTCAGGGATTTTTGTCAGGAAATTATTGGCCGTCCCACCGTGTTAGTGGGGAACTCCCTTGGCTCCCTAGCGGCCCTCACCGCCGCCGGGCAACAGTCTGACGGAGTGGCGGGGTTAATCATGGCCAGTTTGCCCGATGTCTCGATTCGGCAACAGTCCCTTGCTCCCGGCCTGCGTCCTTGGTTAGAAAAACTGGAAAATGCGCTGGCTCCCCCTTGGCTACTGAACACCATCTTTAACCTTGTCCGTCGTCCTTCAGTGATTAAACACTGGGCCAGCCTAGCCTACGGTGACTGTGTCGAACGCCCCCAACAAACTAAGATTGATGCGGAATTGGTAGAAATTATTGCCCGCCCTCCTCAAGATGCCGGCGCAGCAGAAGCCTTTCAACAGCTATTTCATTCGGTTCGTCAGCCCCAGTTTGCCCCCACCGCCCAGGCGATTTTACCCACGTTAGCAATCCCCATACTGTTGTTATGGGGCGATCAAGACCGCTTTATTCCCTGTCGTTTAGGTCAACAATTTGCGGGGTTAAATCCCCGCTTGGAATTTCAGTTATGGTCGGGGGCCGGTCATTGTTTACAGGATGAGTGCCCAGACCGGTTTAATCACACCTGTTTAACTTGGCTAAACCAAAAGTTTTTGACGGCAGCTTAGTTCATAACCTCCTACATCCATAGAAAGTCTAACCTGATGGAAAAATGGGGTAACACCAATTCCCCGGTTAAACAGCTCGGTCTTTCTAAAATTTCACTATCCTGCTGATGGCGATAAATTTCGACGGTTTCATGTTGAATATCGACTAACCAGCCCAACTGTAGACCGTTGTCTAAATATTCCTGCATCTTATTTTGTAAACGGCTTAATGAAGCCGTTTTTGACCGTAATTCCACCACAAAATCAGGACAGATAGGCGGGAAACTGTCCTGTTCGTCAGCGGTTAACGTCTGCCAACGCTCTCGACTCACCCAAGCAACATCGGGGGAACGATCAGCCCTATTCGGTAACCGAAAGGCGGTGGAGGAATCAAACACTTCCCCCAGACGATAGTGGTCGTTCCAAACCACGAAATAAGCCCCTAATTTGGCATTGCGCCGTCCTGTATTACCGCCAGTGGGGGGCATAATCGTTAATTCTCCCTTTGGCGATCGTTCTAGGCGCATATCCCGATTAGCCAGAGCCAGAAGTTCAAACTGTGCTTGGCTCACTGTCAGATTTTTGGGAATAATTAAGGCTGATTCCATGGACGTTGTTCCCCTTCAGGGAGTGGTGACGACCCCAAACCTATGCTTCAAATAGTTAACCGTAACGGCTAGTTTAACGAAAAAATGCCTCCCGTGCGGGCGGGAAGGGACAGAGTCGAGCCGTGAATAGTGAGGGGTTGACCAGTGGAAAATAACGGCGTTAGGGAGGGATGGGGGGATAAAGCCTCCGGGGGAAGGGAGAGGTGGATTTCTGTGTCGCCGACATTAACTGCCACCAAGAGGGTTTCTGAGTGAAAGTGACGTTGGAAGACATAGCCAAAGTCTTCGCTAGCTAAGATCTGATAATCCCCATATTGTAAAGATTTATACTGTTTACGCAGCCGGATCAAGGCTTTATAGAACCCTAAGCATGCCTGATCCCAGTCCGACTCTGGGGGAAAACTGCGCCGATTATCCGGGTCAAATTCCCCCGGCAATCCCACTTCATTGCCGTAATAAATACAGGGGGCCCCCGGAAAAGTAAACATCAGCAAGGTGGCTAGCTCAACACTAGGGCGATCGCCATTGGCCAGGGTGAGTAGGCGTGATGTATCGTGACTATCCAGTAAATTGAGTTGGGTGAGTTGGATGTCCCAGGGATGGCGTTGGAGTAAAGTCTGAATTTTTTCCCCATACTGCGTCGCCGTTAGTGCTGGATAGGGTTGGTAGTGTTCTCCCCGTAAATGCTGCTTTTGCAGGCGATCGCCAACGGAAAAGGCTACGGTGGGTTCGGTAAATTGATAATTCATGACCCCATCAAATTGGCTGCCGTCCAACCACTGGCTGGCATCCACCCAAATTTCCCCCACAATGTAGGCGTCGGGATTAATCGCCTTGACCCGTTCTCGAAACTCCTGCCAGAAGCCCTCGGCCTGCACACAATCCGGCACATCTAAGCGCCAACCATCAATGCCTTGTTGGAGCCAATATTCTCCGACCCGCATTAAATATTCCCGCACGTCTGGGTGATCGTGATTGAACTGGGGTAAGGCCCGCAGATCCACCCAACCCCGGTAATTAGCGGGCAACGATCCATCGTAGGCGGATAACGGCCAAGCATCGATATGAAACCAATCTAACCAGGGCGAATGGGGGCCATTTTCCAAAATGTCGTTAAAAAAGTAAAAACCACGACTGGCATGGTTAAAAACCCCATCTAACACCACTTTCAGATTTCGGGCATGGGCAGCAGTGAGGAGAGCCGTGAGGGCCTCATTTCCCCCTAATAAGGGGTCGACTTGGTAGTAATCATGGGTGTGATAGCGATGATTACAGGCTGATTGGAAAATGGGGGTCAGATAAATCGCTGTAATGCCCAAATCCGCTAAATAATCGAGTTTTTCAATGATGCCCCACAGGTTTCCCCCTTTGTATCCCTGAAGAGTAGGGGGGGCGTCCCAGGCTTCCAATTTTGGTTGGCCGGCAGCGGCAATGGGGGTACCTTGGCCAATGGCAAAACGGTCGGGAAAGATTTGGTAAAAAACAGCAGATTTTACCCAATCTGGGGTGATCGACATGATAGCTCCGGCGCTTGAGGTCAGGTTATACGGCGATCGCCGTTAGTCACTCCGGCAAGGGGAGAAAACTAGGCAATCTGGCCTTCAACTTATCCTAATTTCGTTGGCTAGGGTACCGAAGCTTTGGAAGAATATACTTGAACCCCATAATCTTTTGATCAATCAGGTACCGATAAGCCCCGGCTTGCTAACCAATCAGGATTGTAAATTCGAGATTGGTACCGTGCGCCACCATCACACAAAATAGTCACAATTGTATGACCAGGGCCAAGTTGTTTGGCAAGGGCATAAGCGGCCCCGACATTAATTCCCACTGAACCGCCCATAAATAACCCATCTCTGCGCAATAGCTGATAGATGACCCGCAACGCTTCCGTGTCATCCACTTGAATCGCATCATCGATGGGAGCATCCTGCATATTGAGCGTAATTCGGCTATTGCCAATGCCTTCGGTGATGGAATTGCCGGTGGGGTTAATTGCCCCTGTTTTGACGAAGCTATACAGACCACTGCCCATCGGATCGGCAACAACGCATTGCACCGCCTGGGATTGACTTTTTAAATACAGGGCAACGCCGGCGTAGGTCCCCCCGGTGCCCGTTGCTGAGACCCAGGCGTCAATTTTACCGTCGGTTTGTTGCCAAATTTCCGGGCCGGTCGTCTCAAAATGTGCCTGACGATTGGCCACATTATCGAACTGGTTAGCCCAAATTGCGTTCTCCCTCTCTGCGGCAATTCGCCCAGACAACTTGACGTAATTATTGGGATCTCGATAGGGCACAGCGGGGACAGTTTGGACCTCGGCCCCTAAAGTTCGTAGGAGATCGATTTTTTCCTGGGATTGGGTTTCCGGAATAATGATTAGGCATTTATAACCTTTGGCATTGCAGATATGGGCTAGCCCAATTCCCGTATTGCCGGCAGTGCCTTCGATCACGGTTCCCCCGGGCTTAAGTTTGCCTTCTTTTTCTGCAGTTTCAATAATCCCCAACGCAGCTCTATCTTTAACCGATCCCCCTGGATTCATAAATTCGGCTTTGCCTAAAATTTCACAGCCGGTTTCCTCACTAAAACTATTGAGCCGAATTAGGGGAGTGTTGCCGATGCAGTCTACAAAACCGTGTTTAATGTCCATGCCGAATGTGAATGAATGCGTCTAATCTACTAACAAGGGATTAATTCTTTATCGTACCCCAGCACGGGAAATGGCTAAGCGTTCTTGACTGCTGTCGATCGCCTGGGGCTGAGTCAGGCGAAACGAGAGACTAGAATAATGGATCAAGACCTTCCTGGATTGACGCCCATGGCTAACTGGCAATTGGTTGCCCAAGACTTAACCACCATCGGACTACGAATCATTGACGATCGCCATCAATGCCAAAAACTCTCCAGCGATTTTCACCATTTCAGTCCGATCTTAACCAAACAGCTTGGCGGTAAACAGGCTGACTTGGTTGTGGTAGCTTACTCTGAAGCAGAGATCATTACTCTAGTGCGATATTGTGTGGCGAAGCAAATTCCTGTCACAGTCAGGGGGGCCGGAACAGGCAACTACGGTCAGGCTGTGCCGTTACAGGGGGGCATCATCTTAGATGTCAGCCAGATGCAAACAATTGTTGAGTTACAACCAGGACGGGCGATCGCCGAGCCGGGGGTCAAATTAGCCAAATTGGACCAACAAGCCCAGGCCATGGGCTGGGAACTACGCATGGCACCTTCTACCTATCAAACGGCCACCCTGGGGGGGTTTGTGGGGGGGGGCAGCGCGGGCATGGGATCGATTACCTATGGCTTGTTAGCGGAACCGGGTAATATTCAAGCGTTGAGGGTGGTGACAATGGCAGCAGACCCCCAAGTTCTAACCTTAGAAGGCACAGCGACCCAGGCGGTCCTCCACGCCTATGGAACCAATGGGATCATCACGCAAATTACCCTTCCCTTAGCCCCAGCCTTACCCTGGGCAGAAGCCATCGTTGACTTTAACGACTTATCAACGGCGATCGCCTTTGCAGAGGATCTAGCGGCTTGCGGTGGCATTGTCAAAAAGGAAATTGCTGTTCATGCTGCCCCCATCCCTCAGTATTTTGCGGCGTTGCAAGCCCATGTTCACCCCAATCGCCATTGGGTGATGGTCATCGTTGCGGCCGGGGATTGGGGGGCCTTGACCGAAAAGGTTGCTGCCTACCAGGGCAACCTGTTCGCGCAACACTTCCCCCAAAGGGGGGGTAAAAAGTTGAATTTATTGGAATTTAACTGGAACCATACCACCCTCCTCGCCCGTGCCGTCGATCCGCACATCACCTACTTACAGGTGTTTTATCAAAACCGAGAACAGGTACTTGCCCTCAACCAATTATTCGGAGACGAGGTGATGACTCATTTAGAAATCATGCGGGTGAATGGAAAAGTTTGCCTGGGTGGACTGCCTTTAGTCCGTTTCAGCAACGCGGAACGGCTCCAGGAAATTATTGCCATCCACCAAGCTATGGGAGCTAGCATTGCCAATCCCCATGTTTACACCCTCGAAGAGGGATCCAGCCAACCGTTACCGCCGGACCAATTGAGGTTGAAATACCAAACTGATCCGTTTGGACTCCTTAACCCGGGCAAAATGCGCAGCTTTAGTATAAACAGGCTAGGTAATCATGGGCGATGACGGGCTCGAACCGCCGACATCCTGCTTGTAAGGCAGGCGCTCTACCAACTGAGCTAATCGCCCTTAACTTAGGCTTTATCACTATAACATAAGTGATCAACATGACTCACGCCTCGATTAAAATTTTCGGATTGTTAAGCTGGTGTTGCCATGCCTGACGGAAAAACCCACGACAGAATTACCCTCTGGCTGATTCCTTTTGTCCTTGGTGGCAGTTTTTTGACAACCCGCAATGACCGCCTCACGTTACTAACGGCGATCGCCTTTGGGTTTAGCGGCTTAATGTTCGGCCCGGATTTGGACATTCATTCGCGCCAATATCAGCGTTGGGGTTGGTTACGCTGGCTCTGGTTACCGTATCGAAAGCTGTTGCGTCATCGATCGCCCTTGTCCCACGGTTTTTTATTTGGGACGGTATTGCGGTTGTTTTATGTAGGACTGTGGGGCGTTGGTCTGGGAGTATTGGTGCTAGGAGGCGTCTGGCTTTGGCAGCGGGGTCAAGTGACGTTTTTACCGCCAACGGGATCTGAGGTAATGACCTGGGGACGACACTATCAAGGGGAATTACTAGCCAGTTTCATCGGTTTGGAATTGGGGGCCATGAGTCATAGCCTGTGTGACTGGGGGGGATCTTGGCTCAAAAAACAACAGGGCAAACGGCGATCGCCGTCTAAAGCGATATCACGACGTCAACGGTCAGGCCGACGACGCTAATCCGCGTCCTCCTTTTCTAAGCGTCCACCAGCAAATAGGCGGCCAATCACCTCCTCAATCGGCGGCTCGTTGACGCTCAGGTCTAAGACGGGTAACTCCGCTAAGAGTTTGGCGATCGCCGTGGTGAGGGCTTCCCGCTGCACTAAAAATCTGACCGCCTGTCCATCCATGGCCTCCAATTCCCCATACTGCCTCAAGCGATCCGGATCAACCGGCACCCCTAACTCAACCGTTACCTCTCGATAGGGAGCAAAACGTTCCACCAACGTTGCCAGGTTGCCGTCATACATTAATTCTCCCTGGTGAATCAGCAGCACCCGTTCACATAACGCCGTAATATCAGCCATGTAATGACTGGTGAGTAAAATCGTTGCTTGATAGCGGTGGTTATATTCCTGCAAAAATTGCCGCACGGACGCCTGGGCATTCACATCCAGTCCCAACGTAGGTTCATCCAAAAACAACACCATCGGATGGTGCAGTAAGGCCGCCAACAATTCCGCTTTCATCCGTTGCCCTAGAGATAACTTACGGACTGGTTGTTTGAGTTCCACTGTCAAGGACAGCATTTCGCTCAATTCCCCCAGACGTTGCCGGAAAACCGCCTCCTCTAGTTCATAAATTGCCGCATTAATGCGTAATGAGTCCAAGGTGGGCAGATCCCAGATCAACTGCTGCTTTTGCCCCATCACCAAGCTCATTTGTCGCAAAAAAGCCGACTCCCGCCGAAATGGGTCAAACCCCGCCACCCGCACTAAGCCACTGGATGGTTTGATCAAGCCAGTTAACATTTTTAACGTGGTGGTTTTGCCGGCCCCATTAGCGCCTAAAAACCCCACCATTGCACCGGCCGGAATGGTAAATGAGACGTCCTGAACCGCCTTGACATGACGATAGCGGCGTTGCCAAAAATGCTGTAATGTCCCTTTCACGCCTGGGGATTTAATGGCCACGGGGTAAACTTTGCCCAGGTGTTCCACTTGAATAGCCGCAATAGTCATTACTTTGCTCGTTCCCTAGACTGCTGAACCCTGTTGAATTTTAGCGTGTCCAAACGTC
>JBEAQB010000024.1:0-7088 GCA_041164125.1 Cyanobacteriota bacterium | reverse complement strand
GAGGGAGTCCTGCAAAACGGGTGCGCCATTTTCTGCAGTCTCCGTTTCCACGCCCTCAAAGCGATCGCCCCCCGGCGGGAATGGCTTGAGAAAATGCTTCATTAACCCGAGATGTTGCCCTTCGGGAAGAATATTGAGCACAAAAGGGCTGTTTTTGTGGAGTAATGACTCGATCGCCCGCTCCTTAGCCACGGCAAGGGTTAAACCAGGGGGAGAAAACGTCGCTTGGGACACCCAAGAGGCTAACATAGCACTGCTTAATTCCCCTTGGCGGGTGGTGACCACACACAGAGACCCCACTAAACGCCCCAGGGCCTGTTCCGTGCGGGCCGTTTCCGACTCGACAACAGAGGGTTTGGGCTGACGGATTTTGGCCGCTTTTTTCAACGCCTGGGCAAAGTCTGTCCCCGCCTCCTCACATTCCTTTAAGGTTTGATCCGTCGGTTTAAATTTGACTCGAATGGAGTTAAAGCCAAAACGAAAGCCCGCATCCCGAAATTTTCCTTCCAATAAGTCGATCGCCTCGCCACTCCAACCAAAGGAACCAAACACACCACACAATTGGGTTTTCGCCGCATTGGCCAAGGTGATGCCCAACGCCGTTTGAATCGGGGTTGGAGCATGGCCTCCGAGGGTAGGAGAGCCAAAAATAAACCCTGCGGATTGGGTAATTGCCTGCTTAATTTCCTCTGCCCCGCTAACCTCAGCATTAATCGCTGTGACCCCAACCCCTGCTTTGGTAATCCCCCTGGCGATCGCCTGGGCAAGAATGCCGGTGTTGCCATAGGCTGACGCATAGATTAATGCCACGGTGAGGGACTGGTTTTGTTGCTCAGCCAACCAATGTTGATAATTGCGGGTCAGTTCCTGTAAGCCGTACTTCACCAAAGGGCCATGGTTAGGGGCATAAAGTTGGGCTGGAAATGCGCTGAGTTTGCCTAGGGCCGCACTCACTTGGGCAGCGGCCGGAGCCAGTAGGCAATCGAAATAATAACGTCGGTCTTCTTGATAGATACTCCACCCTTCATCAAAAACCTGGTCGCCACAAACATGGGCGCCAAAAAACTTATCGCTAAATAAAATCTGTGTCCGGCGATCATAGCTACATAGCTGGCCAGGGTAACGGGGATTCGGGGTCGGCATAAAGACGAGTTCATGCCCCTGTCCCAGGTTCAAGACGTCATTACCTTTTTGAATCTCAACCTGATAGGCTATCCCTTCCAGTAATTTTTCTAAATTTTGGGCAGCGGGGTTAGAACAAATTATCGTAGTTTGAGGAGCTAGTGCTAATAAGCGTTTAAGCGTGTGACTACGGTTCGCATTCACATGACCTAAGACAATAAAGTCTAAACGCTTGAGGTCAAGCCGTTGCTGAAGTGTTTCGAGAAAACTATCGCTGAAGGATTCCCCTGGTGGATCAAACAGGGCAATTTTGTCAGCACTGATCAAGTAGCTGTTAGCCGTGGTTCCTCGCTGGAGGCCATATTCAATTTCAAATTTCAGCCTGTCCCAGGTACGGGACCGAAAAATTAGGGTATCGGCGGCGATCGGATAAAGCTGAACGTCTTTGGCTTTCATGGCGTGGGGTGAATCGGGCAGATTTCGCTATTGACATCGGGAGGATAGCCCACGGCTTGGTTGCCGCAGCAAATATCAGTGACCTTTATTGTAACCTGACCCTATCGTCTGATCAGGAATGGAAGACAGTTGAGGACAGTACGCCGATAGTTGCATCGCCCGGCGCAGAACCGAGAAAGCACGAGCGATGCTGGACTGCTGCTTACCCGTGATCTTGTTGATACGCCTCCACCAAAAGACGGGTAAAAGAATTGAGGGGATAGGCTAAGGCCTCAGCTGGGGTGACCCATTGCCATTCCAGAATTTCCTCATTAGGGGTGACTGCCGTGGTAGCACTTTGGGCATAATAATTGACCAAAACAAAATGGGCCGGGCGGAAAAATTGAGCATCATTGACCGCCTCTTGCAGCAAGGCAAACTGGACACCGGTCAAGGTTAGACCCACTTCTTCTTGAAATTCCCGAATTAACGCTTGCTCTAAGGTTTCCCCCCATTCCACTTTTCCCCCCGGTACCCCCCAAGTGCCCCGCCATTTGGGGGTTTTGACGATCAAAATTCTATCATCGGGGCCAGTCACTAAAGCGCCGACTGTGGTTAAGGGGAATTGGAGTTGCATTACTGAGGAAAACCAGGTTGACCGAAAGGAGTTGTCTCTCTCGCTAGCGCTAATCTCAAAAAAGTTCGCTTTTTGCTCTAGGGCATCCTACCATATTAAAGGCTTGCGGGCTTCTCATTCATCAATAGGCAATCACTGGTTAATATGGATACGTTAAACGTCAAGGGTATTCGAGTTTATGGTTATACCGGATTTTTTGAGGCAGAACAGTTTTTAGGACAGTGGTTTGAAGTGGATTTAACGCTGTGGTTGGATTTGTCCCAGGCCGGACGGAGTGATGCGCTAACTGATACGTTAAATTATGCTGACGCTGTAGCCATTGTGCAGAAAATTGTTAAGCAGTCTAAGTTTAAAATGATTGAACGCCTGGCCGAGGTCATTGCCGACGCGATTTTAGAGACAGGCAAGACTCAAAAAGTTAAGGTCAGTTTAACAAAATGCCAACCCCCCATTCCCGATTTTGACGGCGTTGTCACCCTAGAAATTTTACGTAGCCGGGGCGATGGTTAGAGGGAAAGTGAAGATGCTATACAATATTAGGGATATTTTTTCGATGAATTTTTGTTGATATTTTTGAGAAGGGAGGTAAATTCATGACGACTGACGTGTTAACCAAACCCAGTGCTAATTCCCAAACCATCCGCAAACCCGCCCCCCGTTATCGGGTCATTCTCCACAACGATGATTTTAACTCGATGGAGCATGTCGTCCAAACCTTGATTCAGACGGTGGCCGGGTTAACTCAACCCCAAGCAGTGGATATTATGATGGAAGCCCACACCAATGGCATGGCTCTGGTCATTACCTGCGCGTTGGAACATGCAGAATTTTACTGTGAAACCCTACGCAGCAACGGTTTATCGAGCACGATCGAACCAGACGAATAGATCGGATAACTGCTGTGAAAAAACCCCTTGGCATGGCGATCGCCAACTTACCGATTCCCTTAAGAATGGCGTGTTTTGTGGTGTTCTTATTGGGGAGTTGGTTGCCGATTGCTGTGCCCGTTTATCTTCTGATTGAAGCGGAAAATTTACGCACTGTCCTGGTCATGGTGGCATTATTCGTCATCTTTTTAGGACAGTTAATTTTCTGGGGTCATTGGTGTTACCAGAAACCCTTATCTTTGGCAGCTTATCAAGCCTATGGTCTCAGTTGGCAGGGACGCCAGGGACGGGAATTATGGCAGGGGTTAGCCCTTGGCTTTGCTTTCACGTTTGGGTTATTTAGCCTAGCTGCAGGATTGGGATGGGTGCAATTACTGCCGGGATCTGATCGACTCTGGCGCACAATCGCTGCAGGCAGTTTGACTGGCTTGGGGGTGGCGTTTGCAGAGGAGTTATTTTTTCGGGGCTGGCTCCTTAAGGAGTTAGAAACCGGCTACTCTCCCAAGGTCGCACTGATTAGCAATGGCTTAATTTTCGCCAGTCTACATTTTTTAAAACCCTTCTCTGAAGTAATCCGCACCCTGCCCCAATTTCCCGCTTTGGCCTTGTTGGGGTTCTGCTTAGTCATCACCAAGCGCCGTC
Organism: Cyanobacteriota bacterium; assembly: GCA_041164125.1. GTDB lineage: Bacteria > Cyanobacteriota > Cyanobacteriia > Cyanobacteriales > Microcystaceae > Synechocystis. The sequence continues at coordinate 3,365 of JBEAQB010000024.1, read as the reverse complement.
ATGGCGATCGCCTAGCAGCCAGTGTGGGACTCCATGGAGGATTAGTGTGGGCTTATTATATTATTAACGTCGGCGAATTGATTGCCTATACCGAACGAGTACCAGCCTGGGTGACAGGCATCGACCAAAATCCCCTCTCCGGATTGCTGGGGATTAGTTTTTTGGGGTTGCTATTACTCTGGGTCAGCCGAGGGTAATCCCGGCCCTCCCCCGGGCAAAGCTTGCTCACCGGAATCATCACCAATGGGGGGTGGGACGTTGATGATAAAAGCGATAGCGACGATAATCTCGCAAAATTTGGTCATGGTCAAAACACAGAGGACTGGGCAGTTCACACAGATCAAAAAAGCCCACGGTTTTGGCGTCGTCCGCTGCTTGGGGGCGTCCTGTGGCCGCCGCAATGAACACCACGCTTAGGGTATGTTGTCGGGGATCCCGGTGGGGATCGGAATAAGCATAAAATAATTCAATTAACTCTACCGCTAGGCAAATCTCTTCCTTGGCTTCCCGCGCCGCCGCCGCCTCCAGGGATTCGCCATAGTCCACAAAGCCCCCGGGCAAAGCCCAACCATGGGGCAGATTTTGTCGTTCAATTAATAAAATCGGCCGCTGTGGCTGGTCAATCATTTCAATAATCAGATCAACGGTGGGAGCAGGATTGCGAAACGTCATAGTCAAGGAAGATCAGATAAGTTTTTCCCTATGTTACGACGCAGGGGAAAACCATTCAGCCTGGGGGAATCTTAAATAAAGGTATTCGTTTTTAAACCGACGACCAAAGTATGGGCAAAATGAGTTGTATTGCCACGACCCAGCATTGCCGGAGTAATTCTGTCACGGTAAGCTGGGCTTATGAACAACAAATCCCTTTCTCTTGGGGCGGGGAGTATCAATAATCCCTCGATTGCCACTAGACACAATGACTGAATTTTCAGGGGAACAGCACCGCTGGTGGGTAGACCGCTGGCTCCAATTACTTGATAGTTATCGTTTTAAAAAACGCCTAGAACGGGCTCGCAACTATGCCCGGGAAGGTAACGTATTAAGCTTGCAGTTTGAGGGCTATCAACTCCATGCTTTGGTTCAAGGTCGCGATCCCCTTCCTTATCAAGTGGTCTTGCACATTGATCCCTTCAGTGATGAAGATTGGCACTATGTCGTCGCCACCCTAGCGGAAAAAGCTATTTACTCAGCGCAATTATTAACCGGTGCATTACCTGAAAGTATCGAAAAAGTTTTTATTCAAAATGGCTTGAACTTGTTTCCGTTCTCGTTGGGGGATATTCATTCTCGGTGTAGTTGCCCGGATAAAGCCAACCCTTGTAAGCATATTGGTGCTGTATATTACCAATTGGCGGATCAATTCCGGGAAGATCCCTTTGTGATTTTTCGCCTACGGGGGAGAAGCCGGGAGCAACTATTAGCCCAACTCAAAGTCTACCGCCGCTTGGCTCCAGAACAGTTGACGGCGTTTACCGGGGCGATCGCCCAAGACTGGGCGGCCCTGTCGGCCCTGTCTAGTGATCACAAAGATGTAACTGCAACAGATTCGTTAACGGCCTCGACAGAGGCGGCTACCCCCTTACCAACCAAGGCAGAATCAAGCCCAGCAGACTGGCAACCCCAGATGGAACAGTTCTGGGACTATTCTCACAGTCTGCCTGAGGATCTGGTGGTCATTGCCCCTATGGATAATCCCCTGAGAACGATGGAACGTTTTGGTGATTTGCCCTTGAGCTATGAACTGGCTAATGACATTAAACAGGCCATGATCCAACTCTATCCCGCGGTCAGCCAAGCGGCCTTAATGCAAGTCATGGGCAACAACTAAAGAGAAAAACGGGATTTCCCGCAACATATTGCGTTAAACAGCGATGGGGGTGGAGAGACTTGAACTCTCACGAGCTTATAAGGCTCAACGGATTTTAAATCCGCAGCGTCTACCATTCCGCCACACCCCCAATTAGGGGAACATTGAACTTGTCAACGATGTTGAATCATAGCATAGAAAGGAAACCTATTTCATTCCCTGCAGAGAATTGTCTTGATCCGCAGAGCGGTCAAGGCTAGCTGCGCCAGCCAAAACTCGATTCAACTTGCCACTTTGGTAACCCTCTAAATCTAGAGTCACATAACTAAAACCGAGGTTTTGAAATCTTTTGACGAGTTCGGGCAGGGGCACTGTTTGCACAAACTCGGAAATTTGAGCCGGTGGTAGTTCAATACGAGCAGTTTCCCGTTCTGATCTCACCCTTACTTGGGGATAGCCCAGCCGACGCAGGTAAATTTCTGCCCGTCCTACCCGCTGTAATTTTTCTGTCGTAATCATTTCGCCGTAGGGAAAGCGGGAGCTTAGGCAGGGCTGGGCCGGTTTGTCCCACCAGGGGAGCCCTAGGAATTGTGATAGTTGTCGCACCTCTAATTTGCTGATCCCCAACTCCGCTAACGGCGATCGCCCGCCGCGTTCTTTCGCCGCCTGAATGCCCGGCCGATAATCCTGTAAATCATCCCCGTTAACGCCGTCAATCACATAGGGATAGCCCCGTTCCAAGGCGATGGGTTTGAGGGTGTCATGAAGTTCACTTTTGCAGAAATAACAGCGATTTTCGGGGTTGGCAGTGTAGTTAGGATTGTCCATTTCATGGGTTTCTACCAGTTCATGTCGAATGCCAATCCATTGGGCTTGGGCTTGGGCATCCTCTAACTCTTCCGGTAGTAGGGACGGGGACACGGCGGTAATGGCGACGGCTTGATCTGCCAACACGTCAAAGGCTATCTTCGCCACTAAGGCACTGTCTACCCCGCCGGAATAAGCAATTAGGGCGCAGTCGAGATCATGAAAAAAATTGCGTAGTTGGTTGAGTTGGGTGGTTAACACAGTTCTAGCGAATTGAGCAGCAATGCTTACGATTCTACCTGAAGGGGGAATCGTGCTTTTGAGGGGGGGAACCGGTCACGTTGTCTCAACCCAAGACAGGCAAGTACGTTGCCTCGCCTTTTACTGTTTCTGCGGCAACCCGGTGCAGTAATGAGTGACGAAATACGAGATCGGCAATGTCATCGGCATAGCCACCGCCAATGACGCAAGCCACCGGAAATCCCCTAGCCCAACATTCACTTAAGACCAGTTTGTCGCGCCGATACAGTCCGCGATCAGTTAACGCCAGTTTGCCCAGGCGATCGCCACCATGGGCATCCACCCCGGCATCATAGAGGACTAAATCCGGTTGAACCTGGGACAATAAGTCCGGGAGGGAATGGGCCAAGATTTGTAAATACCCCTCGTCATCCAATCCCGCCGGCAGGGGCATGTCCCAATCACTGGTTTGTTTACGATAGGGAAAGTTGACGTCACAGTGCATAGA
>JBEAQB010000023.1:0-5228 GCA_041164125.1 Cyanobacteriota bacterium | reverse complement strand
ACCAAATGATGGTGGTGGGCTTGGTCAGTTTGCCCGGGATGTTTACAGGGCAAGTGTTAGCTGGGGGAGATCCCCTCAACGCGGCGGTTTACCAAATTTTAATCATGTTCTTAATCCTTTTAACCAATACCCTCAGCACCATTGCAGTGACGGCGATCGTTTACCGTCAGTACTTTAATGAGTGTCAGCAATTACAGATTATCTCTTGAGAAAAATCAGAAACCCGGGCAGTTTGCCCCCCTATTTTTCCGGGTGCAACTCAATCACGCGTCCATTAGTCGGTTGAACGGGGCGGGCATTGACGGAATATAGTGCTTCAAACGCAGCAATCTGTGCCTCTGATACTTGAATCGGTGCCTGCATCACATTCCAACGCACTCCCTCACCACAGGGGGGAGTCGTTAACGATCCTGCATAGCTAAAGTAGGCGGCGCTATCGGGTAGCAAGTCGGCTGCATTAATGGCAATGCCTTCCACCGGCTGGGTACCCTCGGCGTCAGGCAGATGTTTCCAGATAGTCTCAAGGGCCGGGTGGGCCTCCCCTGGCTCGAGCATAACGCCAACAACGGCTAATTCCCCCGTCTCGTTACGATGGACGAGGTGTAATTCCATGGCCGCAGACCGCCCCGCAGCGGTATGCTCGCTGGGGGTGTGGAAATGAAATTGTAGTAGTTCATACTCATCTCCTTCAATACTGACACTGCTGCCTTCAGCATAGTCGACTTGAATGGTATGCCCGTTGTTTTTGACGACCAATGGCACTGAAGTGTAATTAAACTTTATGGTTGACGGTGCCCCAATAACAGCATGGTCAATATCAATGGGAGATTGATCGCGTCCCGTCTCACACAGCGCAAAGTCGTGGCCTAACCGTCCCCACTGCGTAGGATTGGCTGCACCCCCATAGGACCAGTGGGGGGAATCTTCTCCCGCGCTCGTCGGCGGAGACCAGAGGATCAGTCCCCCTAGCAGGGATAGAGCAAAACAGGCAAACTGAAGCTTTTTCACGATTCACGGGTCCCCAAAAAACATCTGTCATCATTCATACAGGAAATGAACGGTCTTGGCAATCTGTTTTGCCTGGGGCCCCTGGAGCTAATAGCGTTCCCCAGGGGCAGAGGCTGGCACAATGCCTGGTCAGAAAACTGTATTCAAGGCCGATAACAGCGCTTTGGCTTTTTGTAACGATTCTAGCCATTCCTGGGTGGGATCGCTGTCGGCGACAATCCCTGCCCCCACTTGCCCGATCGCCTGGCAATCCGTTACCAATAAGGTGCGAATGAGGATATTTAGGTCTAGGTGTCCCCGTTGATCCCAATAGCCGCAGGAACCGTAAAACAAACTTCTGCGTACGGGTTCGAGTTCCTCAATAATTTCCAAGCAGCGTACTTTGGGGCAACCTGTAATGGTTCCACCGGGAAATAGGGCTTGGACCAAATCGACCCCGGTGCAGTCCGAGCGTAATCGCCCCCGCACATTGCTCACTAAATGGGAGACATGGCTATAGCGTTCGATCGCCAATAATTCATCGACTTGGACACTACCCCAGTCACAGACCCGGCCTAAATCATTCCGTTCCAAGTCCACCAGCATAATGTGTTCGGCCAATTCCTTCGGATTACCTTTTAGGTCTGCTTGCAGGCAGTTATCCTCTGCTGGGGTTTTTCCCCGTGGCCGGGTGCCGGCAATCGGTCGCGTTTGGGCCACCTTTCCCTGTAACTGCACCAGTCTTTCTGGGGAACAACTCACCACATCCCCCCACGGCGATCGCCAATAACTGGCAAAGGGAGAGGGGTTAATGCGCTGTAGGCGTTGATAGAGGGCCCAACTATCCCAGGGGTCGGTCGTCTCAGCCCTAAACCGGAGAGTTAAATTGGCTTGGAAAATATCCCCGGCTTTGATGTAGGCCTGAGCCCGTTTGACCATAGCCTCGTACTGATCCTGGGGGGTGGGGAATTGCAGGGATAACGCTGGCAAAGGGGGAGCGGCTCGGTCTGACGGCGTCGTCTCCAGTTGCCGGGTCAAAGCGGTCTGGGTTTGAACATCAGTGGTGGCTAACCAAAGCTGTTGATCTTGGTGATCCAAAACGGCAAAGTTTTGGGGCTCATACCAATAGGCCACTGGGAACGGCAGGGAATCGGGACGCCGATAGGGTAATGCCTCGATTGCCCAGGCAGCATCAAACCCTAACCACCCCAGCCATCCCCCCTGAAAGGGCAAATGATTGGGCACAGATAAGGGGGGGGCGGCCTGCGCGGAAAATTGCCGTAAAAAGGAAAAGAGGTTATTAACCCCAGGTGTCCACAGTCTTCCCGCTCGGGGGAGACCCGCACAAATGGAATACCGTCCTAGGTGGGGATAATCCGGTGATGGTGGATAGGGACTTTCCAACAAGGTGGCAATGGGCGATCGGGAAAATAATTGCTGAAAAATCTCACTCCCCGTCCGACCGTTTAAGGGCAAACATTGCCAATGCCAGGGTGTTATTGTACCCAGATCCCCCGTCATTAGGCCATCCCCCCCCAAGTGAATCGCGCCCCCCAAAAGACGATTAACATCCCCAACACAACCCAGTCCCAACGCACCAGCCGCAGTTGATGCCATTCGACTCGATGGTCATTCGGGCTGGTAAACCCCCGCACCTCCATGGCGATCGCCATTTGTTCGGCCCGGAGTAGTAGGTTTTCCAGTAATCGTTCTACCACTAACACCCCGATTTGGATACTCCGTTTTACACCCAACTTTTTCCAGTTAATGGCGCGGGTACGAATGGAACGGGCCAGGTTCTGGATTTCTTCTAACACCAAGGGAATGAAGCGGAGTGCCAAGGTGAGAATCAGGGTAATCTCAGTAATGGGTAGCTTAAACCGACGTAAGGGCATCATTAACTCTTCCAACCCCGCTGTAATTTCTTCCGGAGCCGTTGTCAGCAGATATAAATTTGTACTGAAAATGAGCGTAAAAATCAAGGTGCTAATCCGAATGCCCAACTCTAGCGATCGCCGGGTGATCAGTAATTTTCCCCATTGCCACACAACATATTGATATTCCGTGGGCGGAACATTGATGCTGCTAGCGGGCGATCGGGGTTGGGATAACACGGCGAACCCATCGGGGCTAAACGCAGTCAAGACCAACACCAAGAGGCAAAGCCCCACTAGCCATCCCATTTGTTGCTTCCACACTCGCCAAGGAATGCCCGTCAAACAGGTCAGCAGGATCAGCAGTAGGGCAACGCCGAGGCGCCAAGCCGCATTGGCTAACAACGGCGCCAACAAAAAACTCATCAGCCAGGCTAACTTAACCCGGGGATCGAGACGGTGTAACCAGGTAATCGGATTTTCTAGGTATAAGCCGATGGGCAGAGAGCGCATCAAATCCATAGCGTAGCCAACCGTCCCTTAAAATTTCTTTCTAGCATTTTGATATTCTCGATCATTTCCGCAAAGCTTGGTCAATTTGCTCATGTAAATGCTCTCGGGTGTGATCATTAACCAAGACAACATCGGCCCGGTCAACTTTGACCGCTAATGGCATTTGGCTGTTGATTCGGGCCAATGCTTGGGTTTTCGTTAAGCCATTTCTAACCATTAAGCGTGTTAATTGGGTTGCGGGGTCACAGGCGACCACCCAAATTTCCGTCACCCAAGCCGTTAACTGGGCTTCAAACAGGAGGGGAATCATCAGTACAACAATGGGCGCTGCCCTCAATGCGCTTAGGGCCTGTTGAAACCCCCGTTTAACATAGGGATGAATTTGACTCTCTACCCAGGCCCTTTCCCCTGGATGGTTAAAAATAATCTCTCCTAGGGCCCCCCGCTTTAAACTCCCGTCGCTGTGTAAAATTTCTGCCCCATAACGATCGGCGATCGCCGTCAAAATGGGGGAATGAATTTCCACCGCCTCCCGAGCATAGCTATCCGCATCCAAAATCGGGATGTTATGGCGATCGTGCAAATAGGCGGCAACGGTGCTTTTGCCTGTGGCAATACCCCCCGTTAGCCCAATTAACCGTTGGTTAAAATTTGAGTCGTCCATTAATACTTAACTGCCCCCTGAAGCCAAATTCACTGGTGCCTAATTTCGCTCGGATGCCCACCCCTGAATTCGGGAGAACATAATTCAACACTACCCCATAGGTCGCATCGGCAACGAGGGCATCAAACCCCCGTGTTGCGTATGCATAATTGGCGTAATACGGACCGATGCCAAATGTGCCGATCTCTGGGTCTTGGATAACGTCGTAGGTGGTCTCCACCGCGTAAAAACTCGTATCTCCAAGGGAGAGAGAGCCGGAAAAACGAAACCCCGATTGATGATAAAAATTCAGCGCCGTAAAGAGTCCCAGTTTACCTAAACTATTGGCATCGAATTCCGCATTGAGTCCCTGGGGGCTGTAGCTGGTGGAGAAGGTAACGGAGCCGTTATATGCCCGCCGTAAAAGTTGGAGCGTGTAGCTCAAACTTAGACTAGACGTATTCAGACGGTTAGGATTGCTACTGGCATTTAGACTCAGGGAAGGGGTATGGGTCAGGATCGTTTCCCATTGATTTTGAGCATCGTAAAAAATCTGGTTAAAGTCCCCTTTGACAAAGGTTTTGAAATATAAACCCAAAGATTTTTCCTGGCTAATGGAGCCATTGCTGTTGGGCGGGGCGAAATTGTCGATAATGTCCGGTGCAGAGTGGGGAGAGAGATTAAACCAACTGCCCAAGGTGACACTATAACTCAGGTCTCCCGTCGTGCCGGCTAAGGCAAATTCCAGGCTCGGGAGATAAAGATAGCCTTGATAATTGGTGGTTGTAATCAGTCGGTCAATCGTTTGACGAAAGTTGATACGCCCAAAATTAATATCTGCGGCTTTGCCACCAATAAAGGGGACTGTGGTCAACACGGTGCGATCAAACACGATTTGTCCGTTTCCATCCTGGACAGTCATAAAACCGAGGCTAACGGTAGGATTGTAGTCGATGCTGGTGAGATCAATGGGGATACTAACCCCAGTAAATGTGAGTGGACCAAAATCACTAGGGCCAATGGAGGAAATGGTAATCGGTGCTTCACTCCAATCACTGATAGTCTGATTGTAGAAACTAACCCCTCTAACATGAACACCACTTTTAAGCTGCATTAGCAGGGAATCCTGAGGCGTAATATTACCCTGAAAGGTATAACTACCAGACACTTGGCTTAACCCACTATTACTACTCACGTTTTGGAGGGTTCGA
>JBEAQB010000022.1:0-3705 GCA_041164125.1 Cyanobacteriota bacterium | reverse complement strand
AAACACAAACGAACGGTACTGACCAAATTTCTTGAATCGAGGAAATCCGAATCCTCTTTCCTGCATAAATTTGAATGACTTATCCAGTCGCTTCAGAGCGTCTTGCAGAACTTGAGAATGAACTGCCGTCAGTTCTGGAACATCCTTTTTCGCTTTGGTCAGCGCATTCTGCTGTTTGTAGTAGTCGGGATAGGGCTCGTCAGCAGGGATAATGTATTCCTGCTTGATACTGCAAGCGTTGACCGGACATTTACGCGAATTTATCCAGTCTTTGCGCTCTGCTAATGCGTAGTTATACACGCGACGACATTGCTCCAACCAGTCAAGCATTTGGGCTTCCTGGTCAAGTCCTGGATAGATTCGGTAGCTGTAGGCCAAATTCAACATGGCTACATTCTAACAGATTTACATCTTCTGTTAGAACCTATCAATAGTGTGTCGATTTTTGGGGCATCGAACCCCTCAATCGACGCGGGGAGTCCATGTATCCCGACGCTGACCTTTTAGGTACAGTGCGGGACTTATCGCTCCCCGAACCCCTCACAAGTTAGATTTTGATGGCACTGGGTTGATCCCTCGCAGCCACCACCCGATGATAGCCAGAATCAGGCTTGGCCCATTGATATTGATACTCCAGCGGATTGCCCCAACAAATTCCTAAAAATAACTCCGTTTTAGTGGCGTCCAGTTCCGCCCATTCCCCTTGCTGCCAAAGGTCCGCAAAGCATTCACGGTCAATCGGGCGGTGTTTCTGGGCAATGAGCCAATACGGTAACGATTGGGTGTGGCGTTGCCAAAAGGTTAAGATTTCCCCCTTAGCAGCCATTAACTGTTCCTTGTCCCCTGCCACCGCAATCAACTGACGATGGATTTCCGGAAATCTCAGGCGATCGCCGTTGAAATGACAGTCTCGCCAGATCAGTCCGGACACCTGATGTTCCTGCTGATAGGCATGGATTTGTTGACGGAAGTCTTGATAGGCAAATACCTTACCCACTTGGGTTAAATCAATGGCCTGGGCCACTACCGGATTCTCCAGGCGATCGCCGGGGGACAACAACACCCGTTTACCTTGGCAGGTGGCCTGCATCTCTTGATCAAGAATCTCTAGCAGTTGTTGGGTGGTATAAGACATAAACGACAAATTCCCGGGAACTTTTTTAGTATTGCCTGTTTTGCCAGAAAATTCCTACCACTCCGTTGGGGCGATGGGGGAGATGCCGATGACTGTGTCTTAATTCGTTAAAAAACTTAACGGTATAGCGCCGCAAATCAGTTTAACCTAGCAAATTAGGCACATTTTTTATGTTTCTTTAAAAGCCATCATTTTCATTCACCCCACCATATATACAGGATATTTTTAGCATGAGTGTCAATTTAGCCTCTCAGTTGCGTGAAGGGACGAAAAAGTCTCACTCCATGGCCGAGAATGTCGGTTTTGTGAAGTGTTTTCTCAAAGGCGTGGTTGAGAAAAATTCTTACCGTAAGCTAGTTGGCAATCTTTACTTTGTCTACAGCACCATGGAAGAGGAAATGGGCAAGTTAAAGGACCATCCCATTGTCTCTCAAATTTATTTCCCCGAACTCAACCGCAAACAGAGTCTCGAGCAAGATTTACATTTCTATTACGGGAGCAACTGGCGCCAGGAAGTCAAAATTTCCGCTGCGGGTCAGGCCTATGTGGATCGAGTGCGCGAAATTGCCGCAACGGCCCCGGAATTATTGGTGGCCCATTCCTATACCCGCTACTTGGGCGATCTGTCCGGTGGGCAAATTCTCAAGAAAATTGCCCAAAATGCCATGAACCTTCACGATGGCGGCACGGCTTTCTACGAGTTTGCGGACATTAGCGATGAAAAAGCCTTCAAAAATCGCTATCGCCAAGCAATGGATGAGTTACCCATTGATCAAACTACCGCTGAACGGATTGTGGCAGAAGCCAACACGGCTTTTGGCATGAACATGAAACTGTTTAACGAGTTAGAAGGTAATCTGATCAAGGCGATCGGCATAATGGTCTTTAATTCTCTTACGCGCCGTCGCTCTGCGGGCAGCACCGAAGTAGAGCTAGCGCCATCAGAAAGCTAGTCCCAACACTGCCCTATTTTTTACGGTTACGGGGATAGCTGATGCCTCCAAGGAAATCAGCTATCCTTTTTGCCATCCTATTTTCCCAAAACTAAAAGGAGTCAGAATACTAGTCCCTGACCCCATCAAATGTTGTTGTTGCTTGAGGAAATCTCAGTGGCGGTTTCCCAACTCGCTTAATCTTTGATTTCTTTAACAGAATTGTAACATATAGCACGAATTCTGTTACAAAAAGTCAATTTTTGCCAACAGTTCTCCTGTTGACTACCCTGCGGAACGGGCCGGTCGTGGATTCGGGCAATAATCCCCCCTGGCCCTATCGTCAAGCAAGGGGAATGGAGTGTAGCGGAATGTTCAATAGGAACGGCTAACGAGTCACCCTTGACGTTTCACTAGATAATGACTACAGACTAATCTCTGTTCATTGTGCCCTGCTATATGACCCTGGCAATTCCTGCTAACTATCAATTTCTACCCCGCTTTTTTCGCTTAGCAACAATTTCCGTTTTGTCCAACATGATGGTGCCCTTGGCGGGACTGGTGGATACCGCATTTTTAGGACATCTGGCTGACATTCGCTACCTGGCTGGAGTGATATTAGGATCAATTTTATTTGATTATCTCTACCGCGTATTAAAGTTTTTACGCACAAGTACAACGGCGTTAACAGCCCAGGCCGTCGGTAAGAATGATCAAGTGGCGATTTGGGTCGCAGGGCTGCGCAGCGCACTTGTGGCACTCCTCATTGGTTTAGGCATTTTAATCCTGCAATATCCCTTGCAAAAATTAGGGTTTGCGCTATTGACGGGAGCACCGGGGGTAGAGCAATCCGGGGTGGATTATTTCTACGGCCGTATCTGGGGCGCGCCAGCGGTGCTACTCAATTTCGTTATTCTCGGTTGGTTACTCGGGCAAGAACGCAATGGATTAGTATTTTTAATTTCTTTTGTCGCTAATTTTTCTAACGTAGGATTGGACTATTGGTTGATTAACCGATTGGGGTTAGCCAGTGAGGGGGCGGGCTGGGCCACGGCTATCAGTCAATATTTAGCCCTTGTATTGGGTTTGATTTGTATTATTGGATCGGCCCAAGGCAAGGTTGTCCAAACAGCGATCGCCGAATTAAGGGACTGGGGCGCTTTACGGGAGGCGATCGCCTTAAAGGGCAATATTTTGATTCGATTTTTAGCCCTCATCACCACCTATTCCTTATTTACCAACATTAGCTCAAGTTTTGGGACGGAGGTGTTAGCCCAGAATGGCTTGTTATTGCAAATCGCTTTACTGAGTCAGTTCACCATTCAAGGGGTGGGGATGACCAATCAAACTTTGACGGGTAAATTTAAAAGTAAAGGAGACTACCACTTTTTGTCCCCGGTGTTGCTGACCTCCGTCGCCACCACCTTGCTGATGGCTCTGGGGTTTGCCCTAACGGCGATCGCCTTTCCCGAAACGTTATTTGGCCTGCTAACGAATCACCCTGAAATCAATACAATTTTACGGAATTACAGTATCTGGCTAGTCCCCTTGTTAGAAATAACCGCCCTGGCGTTTATGTTGGAAGGCTACTTTATTGGTCTTAAGGCATCCCAGCCTTTGCGCAATGGCGTTCTTTTC
>JBEAQB010000021.1:0-5245 GCA_041164125.1 Cyanobacteriota bacterium | reverse complement strand
AGGCAACAGGATTTAGCAGGACGCCGTTCAGCCCGACGGGAATACCCTGCTCAAAATTGATCTCAATATATTCCGGCTCGTCAGGCGTGTCGGCGATCGCCTTGGTCATTAGGTAAATGTCTTCAGTCGGCTCGGTCATGGGATTTTCCAATGGCCCTGCCTCAATACTCCGTCCTAGAATATTACGATCAATACTGTAGGGTGAAGACTTTTTAACCGGCGACTCGATGCCGTATTGTTCCCCATAGGCGATCGTTTCTTCTCGACTCATTTTCCATTCCCGCGCTGGGGCTAGCACTTTGAGTTCTGGATTCAACGCCATAATACTAATGTCGAAGCGCACTTGGTCATTGCCTTTGCCCGTACAGCCGTGGGCTACGGCATCCGCGCCATATTTTTCAGCGGCTTCGACTAACATTTTGGCTATTAAAGGACGGGCTAATGCCGTTGATAACGGATAACGGTTTTCGTAAAGGGCATTGGCTTGGATCGACCGAAACGCATAGTCCCGAACAAATTCTTCCTGCCCGTCAATGACCAGGGATTCCACTGCTCCACAGGTGAGGGCTTTGGCTTGAACGGGGCCGAGCTCATCCCCCTGACCCAAATCAGCCGCGAGGGTGATGACCTCTTTGACGCCCCATTCGTGCATCAAATAGGGAATGCAAACCGATGTATCTACTCCGCCGGAATAAGCGAGAACAACTTTGTTGGCGCGGCCCATAACTGCTTCTACCTGAAAAATATGGATGTAATGCTAGATTTTAACAGGAATTTTGGCATTCAATGTGTCCGTGATAGACAGCAAATACTGACATTATTGGGGTGATCGACTCAATCCTCCACCGCGATAATTTCCGTGTATTCGTTCCCCTCTTCATCCACTGCACTGACGGCGGCACTGCCATATTTGTCTGAAATCAGTTAAATCGCCTGGGAAAAGACCCGATTTTGTTGTTTAGCCAGGTAGGCGTCAAAAATCGCGGCAATATTGCGAATCAAAATTCGTCCCCGGGGAGTGACTTCGATGCCATCGCCAAAACGTCGCAACAATCCATCTGCTTCTAGGGAATTTAAAGACTCTAGTTCCTGGGCAAAATAATCATTGAAGTCACAGTCAAACCCTAAGTGGTATTTATTTTCTAGGTCTTGGGCCGAGAGTTTGAACTGGCACATTAACTCTTTGATCACTGTGCGGCGAATTAAATCATCTTGGCTCAGCTTAAAGCCTTTTTCGATCGGTAACTGATCACAGTTGAGGGCATGATAAAACCCTTTTAGGGTTTTGGGATTTTGGGCATACACATCTTGCAACATGCTAATCGCTGTAATGCCAAAGCCGAGCAAGTCGGATTCTGGTAGGGTTGTGTACCCTTGAAAGTTTCGGTGTAACGCGCCTTGTTGCTGGGTGATCGCCAATTCATCATCGGGTTTAGCGAAGTGATCCATGCCAATAAAGCAATACCCTTGAGCCGTTAGGTCGGCGATCGTCGCCTCCATAATCTTTAACTTTTCGGCAGCGCAGGGCAGGGCGGCCGCCGGCATTTTCTTTTGCACGGGTTTAAGCCGGGGGATATAGGCAAAATTGAAGACGGCAATGCGATCGGGATCAAGTTGGACGGTTTTACGGAGTGTTTCTTGAAACGTTTCTAAGGTTTGGTGAGGTAAGCCATAAATCAGATCCACGTTAACGCTGTCAAACCCGGCAGCACGAATCCAGTCCATCACGTCAAAAAGCATCGCTTCTGGCTGAATCCGATTGACGGCAAGTTGTACCTCGGGGTTAAAGTCCTGAATACCAAAACTAATGCGATTGAAACCCATTTTTTTAAGTGTAAAAATGTAGTCTTTATCGACATAGCAGGGATTGACTTCAATGGAGACTTCTGACTTTTCTGCGAAAGAGAAGGCATTGGTTAGGGTCGTTAGCAGGAAATCTGCTTGCTCTAACGTCAAATAGTTAGGCGTGCCCCCGCCCCAATGGAGTTGATTAACAACCCGTTGGCGATCAACCAGAGGAGCAATGTTTTCCACCTGCCTTTGCACAGCCTTTAGATAGGGCTCAACCGCTGGTTTATGTTGGGTAATGATGGTGTTACACCCGCAAAAATAACAGGCTTTTGAGCAAAAGGGAATATGGCAATACAATGACAACGGCGTTTTTTTGTAATTCCCCATGGCGATGGCTGCACGAAAATCCATGGGGTCAAAGTCAGGGGTTAATTCGGTCGCCGGCGGGTAACTAGTATACCGGGGAATTCCTTGGTTGTACTTATTAATTAAGTTGGCGTTAAACTCGACGGTTGGCAAGGGAGAATTCATAAAAAAGTGTTATCTTAATGGGCAATTAACTAAAACAAGATTGCTAAAAAATTCATGAAAAATGGCTGCTAACTTTGCTTAAGGTCGTGGGGGTGGAACAGCCATGTTGGGGCAATTATTCCGCCACCATCAGCGCTACAGCCTGGTGGCGAGTGCTACGGGCTTCCGTACTCCCAGGGCGATCTTGGCGAGTGAGTAAAGCAAAAGTGTGCGCTCCGATCGCCGTTTTGATTAAGTTTTCTAAGTCGTGCATCACATCACGGTTCAGGGCAAACGCATCATTTGCTTCTGCCACGATGCGCTCTATGGTGACAGCATCCAACGGCAAATCATTTAACGCATCCCGATAGGTCGCTTTAAATTGATGGCGATCGCCAGGCGTTGGCAAAGCATCAAACTCGTACATTGCCGTGCCATAACCGTCAGGAAGTGCCAAGGCAGAGCGAACAATAGTTTTTAGGCTTTGCCCCCCAGATAAATCTCCTAAATAACGGGTATAACAGTGGGCAATTAATAAGACGGGATCATGGTTCGCTAACGTGTGAAGGCGATCAACATACACTTTGCCATTGGGGGTCGGTTGAATCTCCTGTTGCCAGTTTTCACCATAATAAAAAGCCAAGTCTTGGGCTAGTTTTTCAGTTCGATGCAGTTCAGGAAAATAAATTTTGCGAATAATTTGATGATTTTTGTGACGAGATAAGGCGGCTTCTAAGGTTGCGTAAACATAATAAAGATTGGCCAATAACTGACGAAAAGATTCCCATTCTACAACCCCTTTGAGAAAGCACTTCATGTAAGCTGTATTTTCTGCAAGCGTATGGGATTGTTGGGTTCCGTGGCGGAGTTTTTGAGCAAGGGTTGTCATGGTTAACTCAAGTAGAGGGGAAATGTGAATGAAAAATTTATCTTTCAAGAAGGCTCAAAGAAGCTAATACACTAAACTCCGACGGGCTTCTGCATTAACAGGCTTTTGCAAGAAGATTAGTAACATTTGCCAGATAATCACTGCAATCCAGGGCATTTTTTGGCAGAATTTAACCCATTGGGGAGCATCACTATGGGCAATCCGGGTGAGTTTTTCATTGGCATTGGCACAAGCTTCTAAACGGGGAAAAAACTGAGGATTATTGGTGTCTAGTACTTCCGGAAATGCTCGAGCTGCTGTCTCATTAGTCTGCTTGACAACATCAATATTATATTGACGTGCTTCTAGTCCCACGGCTTCATAAAAGTCTGTCCGTTCAAACACCGTTAAGGTATGAGTCACAAATACTGTCAGTAGGAAAAAGCGGGACCACAACCGCGATCGCCAAGTTTTCCAGAGTTTAGTTTGGGAACGCAAGAGTGCTTTGAAAAAATCACCATGGCGATTTTCATCCTGACACCAACATTCAAAATAATTAAACAGCGGATAAATATTGTGGTCAGGATTTTTTTCCAAATGACGGAACATTAAAATATAGCGCCAGTAACCAATCTTCTCCGATAAATAAACGGTGTAAATGACCCATTCTGGTGGAAAGAATGTATAAGTTCGTTTCTTGGTTAAATAACTTAAATCTAGGGACAGACCAAAATCTGCCATCGCTTTATTAATAAACCCTGCGTGACGCGCTTCATCCCGCGCCAAGAGGGCAAAGGCTTCCGCTAATTTAGGACTCCGGTCTTTTAACCGCCGAGACAATTCTTTGAATAGTAAAAACCCTGAAAATTCCGAGGTACAAGACCGTTCCAAAAAGTCAATAAAGGCTAGACGGGTTGCCCCTTCAATGTGGTCAAAACCCCCCTTAAAGTCATCATTACGGACAAAGTGATGACGATTGTAATCCTGCCTTAATTCCTCTAGGACCGCTTCAATCTCATCGGCCTGTAACGTCAAGACCATCTCGGCGATCGCCTCAAAGTTGGTCGTGTAAAAGCGAGGCGTCAGTAGCGTTTCTTTGACAGGGGCTTTAATGCCCGGGCGGAGGGTGTCAGGCTGTGGCGTAAAAGATGCTGTTACCATGCGTTCTAATTTTTGTAAGGGAAAAATCCAAGAAAGTCAATTCAGGTTGCTTTTCATCCTGGCCAATTCCCTGGGTTCTGACAAGATAGTTTCTGGGACAACCGCATAGTTTCCAAAGGAAAGAAATAGCAGCTTGATTAGTGTTAATGAGTTTATAAAGAAATGCTACAGTTGGAGGGGTGAGTCAATCGATGGAGTAAAAGTGCCATGGCCAATCAAGACCCCTGTTTCGCGTCTGACTACATCTGCCCCATTCAGCATGTAGTAGATTTGTTGGGAAATAAATGGTCAATTTTGGTGTTACGAGAATTGTTTAAAGCTACACGGCGTACCGGGCAATTATTAGACGCGCTACCGGGGTGTAGCACTAAAACACTAACTCTCCGCTTGCGAGAGTTAGAAAATCAAGGCATTATCCGGCGGGAAGTCTTCCCTGAAGTCCCCCCCCACGTCGAGTATTCACTCACCCAGAAAGGGTTAGCCATTCAACCTGTGCTCATTGCATTACACGAGTTAGGCAGTAGTTGGCTAGACCAAGATCCCTGTGATTGCAGCATTGTCAATGGGATTTCTACCATTGATCGAGGAGTAAAATCCTGACACCCTCCCCACACTGATCGCAAGCAATAGGATATAGGGTTCCCAATTCAACCACCAAACTTATCAAACAAGCTGGATCTCCCGAACAAAGAGTTTTGACACTCCCCCGCCTAAAGACGGGGGATTCTTGGTTTACAAACCAACCATAAGCTCGCAGGATTGCTCCAACGAACCTAGAGGGTCGCTCTCCCCAAGCGTATGGCTTTCCCAGTGCCCCTGGGTAGCTAATCCCCGTTGCAGGATATTCTTGGCGGCATTCACGTCCCGGTCTTCGATATACCCACAGTGAGGGCAATTATGCGTCCTGACACTGAG
>JBEAQB010000020.1:0-4294 GCA_041164125.1 Cyanobacteriota bacterium | reverse complement strand
TAATTCCGGGGAGTTATTTTATGGCTGAATTACAAGCTAATCAGGATCAGCAAGTTTACCCGGTGGTGTGGCGGGATGACCAGGTGATTCTGATCGATCAAACCCGTTTACCGATCGCCGTGGAAGAGGTTGCCATCAGCGACTACGAGAGTATGTGTCGAGCCATTAAAACCATGGTGGTGCGGGGGGCCCCCGCCATTGGCGTGGCGGCGGCTTATGGTATGTACTTGGGAGCAAGACCGATTCAGACCACCGAATTACGGGAATTTGTCGCCCAGATGGAGTTTATTGCTGATCAGTTGCGCCAAACCCGTCCCACTGCCGTTAATTTATTTTGGGCGATCGATCAACAATTAAATGTGGCCTATCACAGTGGCGAAGATGTGGCATTTGTTAAAGCCCAAATGCTCGCCCAAGCGCAAAAGATCCAAGCAGACGATCTACACACCTGTCAGGCGATCGGGGCGGCAGGGTTAACCGTTTTGCCTGGTACCCCCCAGAAATTAACCATTTTGACCCATTGTAACGCCGGGGCTTTAGCAACGGCGGGGTATGGCACGGCGATCGGTGTCATTCGGGCGGCTTGGGAGGCCGGACGGTTGGCGGGGGTTTATGCCGATGAAACCCGACCCCGTTTGCAAGGGGCGAAGTTAACCGTCTGGGAATGTGTCCAAGCCGGTATTCCTGTGACCTTAATTACCGACAGTATGGCAGCCCACTGCATGCAGCAAAAACGCATTGACGCAGTGGTCGTCGGGGCCGATCGCCTGGCCCGAAATGGTGATGCAGCGAATAAAATTGGTACCTATGGTCTGGCTGTGTTGTGCAAAATGCATGACATCCCCTTCTTCGTCGCCGCTCCCCTCTCAACCGTAGATTTTCAACTGGAGGATGGGACGCAAATCCCCATTGAAGAGCGTGATCCGGCGGAAATTTATCAAGTCGGTGAAACCCGGATTACGCCAGAAGGGGCACAATTTTACAATCCTGCCTTTGATGTTACCCCAGCGACCTTAATTACGGCCATCATTACCGAACAGGGGGCGATCGCCCCAGAACAATTAGCCACTCTTCGTCATTAATATCCGATAGAATTTGGGACTATGAGTGATTATCCCACCGCTGATTACGACAGCCCTTGGAAAGACGCCCTAAAGCGTTACTTTCCCGAGTTTATGGCGTTTTACTTTCCCGTTGCCCATCAACAAATCAACTGGACAACCCCCCATACGTTCCTAGAGCAAGAACTCCAACAGATTGTGCAGGACGGGGAACTGGGTAAACGCCGTCTCGATTGCCTAGTGCAGGTCAGCACCTACGAAGCGGGAACCCAGTGGGTCTATGTTCACATTGAGATCCAAAGCCAAAAAGATAAAGATTTTGCCGAGCGTCTGTTTATTTATAACTATCGACTGTATGAACGTTACCGCCGTCCCATCGCGACTTTGGCAATTCTAGCGGATGAGCGCCTCCATTGGCGTCCCCAAGACTTTTCCTATCACTTGTTCGGTTTTGAAATGAGGATGGCTTTCCCCACGGTAAAATTGCTGGATTATTTGCCCCAACTAGAAGTTTTGCTGAGCGATCCGAATCCCTTTGCTCTAGTGACTGCTGCCCATCTCCTAACTAAAGAGACTCGTCACAATCCAGAAGCGCGTTACGACGCCAAATGGCGATTGGCTCGGTTACTATACGAGAGAAACTGGGATAAGCAACGTATTATTGACTTATTTGCTGTTATTGATTGGTTGATGAAACTTGCGCCAGAACCAGAACAACGTTTATGGGAATCTATCATAACCCTAGAGAGGAATTTGCAAATGCCTTATGTGACTTCAGTGGAACGTATTGGTCTTGAAAAAGGACGCCAGGAAGGACGCCAGGAAGGACGCCAAGAAGGACGCCAGGAAGGGGAATTGCTGTTCCTAAAACGCCTACTAACCCAAAAATTTGGTCCCTTAAGCCCAGAGGTTGAAGCGCGGTTAACCGCCGCCTCGATCGCCGAGTTGGAGGCCTGGGGGGATCGCCTCTTGGGGGCTGATAGTTTAGAGCAAGTGTTCGCAGAATGACAACTGAATGGCGATCGCCCAGAGAGCCGCGACGCAGCACGCCTTTGGAGTTGAGGCAAACGTCAAGAAATCCTGAGTAAAAACTAAATAGATTCGTTAAGCGCCCTATCTCAATCGAAGTTATCACCGTTACAATTCAAAAACTACGGCACTAGGCGCTCGGTTCTTCCGTTGGACTAACGCAAGCCCGACTGTGCCCCTTGAAACACTACTGTTAGTCATTGCAGCCCCATGAAAAGTGCATATTCAGCCCCCCAACCCCAAGGACTTTATCACCCTGAGCAGGAACATGACGCCTGTGGCGTTGGGTTCATCGTACAGATGAAGGGGAAGGCCTCCCATGAGATTGTCGAAAGTGGGCTAACGATTTTGGTAAATCTGGAACACCGGGGAGCCTGTGGCTGTGAACCTAATACGGGGGATGGGGCCGGAATTTTGATGCAGGTTCCCCACCAGTTTATTGTTAAGGTGGCTGGGGAGCAGGGGATTACCATTCCTGAGCCCGGGCAGTATGCGGTGGGGAATATTTATGGTTCTCCTGATCCGTTGGCGCGGGCTGAAGCACGAAAACGATTTAATGAAGTTGCGAGTAAGGAAGGATTGACGGTATTGGGGTGGCGGGATATTCCCACGGATAATAGTTCCTTGGGGGAGACGGCCAAGGCTAGTGAACCATTCATGCAGCAGGTCTACATTGCCCGTCCTGAGGGGATGACGGATGACTTGGATTTTGAGCGCAAGTTATATGCACTGCGGAAGTTAAGCCATGGTGCCATTCGATCGCCAGAAATTGATACCCATTGGTATGTGGCTAGTTTGTCGTCGCGGACGTTGGTTTACAAGGGAATGCTGACTACAGCCCAAGTGGGACAGTATTATCCAGAACTACATGACCCAGAGATGGAAAGCGCCTTGGCCTTAGTCCACTCCCGATTTAGTACTAATACCTTCCCCAGTTGGGAGCGGTCGCATCCCTATCGCTACATTGCCCATAACGGCGAAATCAATACCATGCGGGGGAATGTGAACTGGATGCAGGCGCGGCAGGCGTTGTTTGAGTCTCCCTTATTTGGGGAAGATATGCAGAAAGTACAACCGGCGATCAATGTAGACGGTAGTGATTCCACCATTTTTGATAATGCCTTGGAATTGCTTTATTTAGCCGGTCGTTCTTTGCCCCATGCGGTGATGATGATGATTCCCGAACCCTGGACGGGGCATGAGTCTATGAGTCAAGCGAAGAAGGATTTTTACCAGTACCATGCTTGCCTGATGGAACCCTGGGATGGCCCGGCATCGATCGCCTTCACCAACGGCAAAATGATGGGGGCAGTATTGGATCGCAATGGTTTACGCCCCTCTCGTTATTACGTTACCAAGGATGATTTGGTGATTATGGCCTCAGAGGCCGGAGTGTTGCCCATTGAGCCAGAACGGGTGGTGCAAAAGGGTCGTCTGCAACCGGGGCGGATGTTCCTTGTCGATATGGAGCAGGGGCGCATCATTGCCGATGAAGAAATTAAGCAGCAGATTGTGTCGGAACACCCCTATGGGGACTGGGTGGCCCAAAATCT
The DNA here is from genome assembly GCA_041164125.1 of Cyanobacteriota bacterium. Classification (GTDB taxonomy): domain Bacteria; phylum Cyanobacteriota; class Cyanobacteriia; order Cyanobacteriales; family Microcystaceae; genus Synechocystis. The sequence goes on along the minus strand of JBEAQB010000020.1, from coordinate 651 downwards.
GAAATCCTTGGCGGACTTTCCTGTCCCCCCTGCAACGAGCATCGAGCGGAGTCAAGATACGGACTTTAAAACCCTGCGGCAACGACAGTTGGCTTTTGGCTATACCTTTGAAGAATTACGCATCCTGCTGGCACCGATGGGACGGGATGGCGTGGAGGCGATCGGATCCATGGGGGCTGATACGCCGTTGGCGGTGTTGTCTGATAAACCAAAGTTGCTCTATAACTACTTCCAACAATTATTTGCCCAGGTCACCAATCCCCCCATTGACTCCATTCGGGAAGAAATTATTACATCCCCGGAAACGACCATCGGCAGCGAAGGCAATTTGCTTGACCCCCGACCGGAAAGTGCACGGTTAATCCGGCTAAAAACCCCCATTTTGACCAATGAAGAGTTAAGTATTCTCAAAGCTTTATCCCCCCCAGCCCCCCTTGATCAGGGGGGGACAGCAGACCAAGTCCCCCTTTCTAAGGGGGATTTAGGGGGATCAAACACCGAGGGATCATTCCAATCCGTCACCCTAGATATCTTATTTGATCCGACCCAGGGGGAAACGGGGTTAAAAACCGCGTTGGATGACTTATTTGCCCAAGCGGATCAGTCCATCGCCAACGGCATTAATTTAATTATTCTGAGCGATCGCCAAAT
>JBEAQB010000019.1:0-3543 GCA_041164125.1 Cyanobacteriota bacterium | reverse complement strand
CTTTGAGTTGGGCCTACTCAATCTACGAATGTATAAAGGCATGCCCCCCCATTTGCCGTTAGAGGATGTGTATGGCTTAGCCTGTTTAGAATTAGGCTAAAGGCGGAAGATACACTAGGAGAACAATTAAAAATAGAGGTTAGTTCCCTTGAATCAAATTGACCAAGTCAAACAACTTGTTAAGGAAATTAATCGTTTACATCGTGATTTTGCCAAGGATTATTTTGAAACAGGTCGGGTCGAAAAAATCAACCTGTCTAGAACCATCAAGCATGTACCTGTTGCTCACATCTACAAATATCGCCTGATCTTGCACGAGAGCGTCAACGATTACCTCATGACAGCAGACATCGACATCAAATATTTTTACCGAGTCAAAACCCGCGAAAGTATCGACGACAAAATTGAACGTTTTGCCACTAGAGACGATCAATACCCCGTCAATAACTGGCTCAATGATATTTTTGGCGCTCGCATTATTTTAACCACCGCAGAAATAGCCACTGTGATGGATTTGCTCGATGACTGGCAAGATGAACTCAATCTAAAAAACTGGTACTTACGGGATAAAGAAGGCTATAAAGGCTTGCATATTTATTTTAAAAATAGAAGCAACTTTTACTTCCCTTGGGAACTGCAAATTTGGGATGTAGAGGACATCCAACGCAATATTAAAAACCACGAAAAATTCAAACGAAACTTTATTTAAACATCACGCCGCCATAGCTGATGTCAGCATTGTAGGTGGATTAACCCGCCAAAGCGATGTTAATGGCATACCGACCCCCTCAAAAGTTAAATCTGAATCACCAAGTCGCTTTCTGTTTTTAGGCGTGACCAGATAACGGCGATCGCCTTCCTAACCCAAAGATTGTCCCCATTGCTGGGTCAGTGGACCCAAATCACCAAAACTCACAAATCCATCACCGTTGATGTCGGCGGTGGGAGCCCAGGAGGTGCTGCTGGTGGAACGTCCCCAGTTGGCGGTCAGGGGACCTAATTCACCGAAGCTGACGACACCGTCATAGCTGATGTCAGCATTATAGGTCGATCGCCCGGCTAGTCTGACTGGGGCATTGGGGTCGTTGAGGGCATTGCTCACAATCACTAAGCCGTCGGCTAGGTTAAAGTTTTGACCGGCTGTGGTGGGGGCATATTGAATGGCATGATCGGTGGTTGTTTGGGAACTGTCTAAGAGGCTAATTGCTGGTGCGGGGAGGATGTCTAGGGCGATCACCGTTTCCACCCCATCAATGCGTAACAATAGCCCCATCATTTTCCGCATGTAGACGACTCACCTCCTGCTCACTCACCGGCTGGCCCAACACCAGCCGAGCAAAATAATCCCCCTCATCCCCAGGGGTATCAACCCCATTCACCAGAGCATCCACATAATGCCCAACCTCCTCCAACAGCACCGCCACCACCTGCTCAGAGGCAGCAGACACCAAAAACACATCAGACAAATAAATCGTATTATTACTCGCCCCATAGGTCCCCCTCGCCGACCCCAACACCGACCCACCGACCACGGCGATCGTTGGTAGCCCCGTAAAATCCCCAGACGCCCAGCGGCCGCGGAGGGCCTCCGCCGTCGCAAAATCGTATTCCGTACCATAAACAGCCGCAAACTTAGCCCAGAACAACTCCGACAGAGCGAAATTCGACAGGAACGCGTAGGCGCTATCCAAATAAGTAGAAAGAAGCGGGGAAGACATTAGCAATCAGCGACCAGAGGGCGGGAATTCAGCGTCATCGAACGAAAGAAGCAGAAAATTATAAGACAGCAATTAAAGCAAGAAATTTGCACTATTAAACCGGGATCCGAGAGAGTTGTCATCGTCAATTCCCGCCTAGATCGGCACAGCCGGGCAAAAACACGCCGTCAAATGTGTTCGCAATCGTCCTTTAACAGTAATCATACAACATATTTCGATACACAACTTAAAAACTCCCGACACATAACTTAAAATATCCTATACATTTAAAATCACTACTTTTGTGTCCGTCTCCAAAGCCAGACACAGTCAGGCGATTAGGGCGATATTCCCCGCATTTTACCCCAAATTAGGCCGCTTTAAATAGCGTTCAACCGCTCGTCTCAGTCCCCCAGCGTCAGAAAGCCAGACCCCCGTCATAGGCGTGTTAACCAACTATCAAGATCCAGCAAAGAGTGAAACTCCAACAACGCCTCCCCTAACGCCTCCAACTGGGGGGCACTCAGTCCCCGAATCTGCTCCACTACCTCAGCACTTAGGGAACCAAAACGTTTTGATAACTGCCGCACAATCAGTGTGAATTCCCCTTCCTGGCGACCTTCCTGGCGACCTTCCTGGCGACCTTCTTGGCGGGCGATTTTTTCTATGGATAAAACATAAGGCATGGCTTGATTCCTCTCCAAATCCTGAATTGATGTCCAGAGTTGCTTTTCCAAGTCTTGGGGCAACCTCATTAACCAGTCAATAATGCTAAACAGATCGAGAATGCGTTGCTTATCCCAATCCCTCTCGTATAGTAACCGAGCTAGTCGCCACTTGGCGTTGTAACGCCCTGCGGGATCTTTGCGGGTTTGTTGGGTTAACAGATGAGCCGCCGTTACCAAGGCAAAAGGGTTGGTATCCTCCAATAAGGTCTCCAATTGGGACGCATAGTCCAGGATTTTAACCGTGGCAAATTCTATGCTTGTCTGACTACCCAGCAGTTCATAGCTAAATCCCTGGGGTCGCCATTGGCGATCGCCGTCGGTCAATACCGCCAGGGTGGCAACGGGTCTGCGGTAGCGGTCATAGAGGCGATAGTTGTAAATGAACAGCCGTTCGGCAAAGTTAGACTGTTTTTGTCCCTGAATTTCCACATGAATGTAAACCCATTGGTCAGTGCCATCGAGGAGTTGAACTTCCACCAAACCGTCCACCCGCCGCCGCCCCAGTTTTGCATCGACAACGATTTGAGCCAGTTCTTGTTCTAAGAAACGATGGGGTTGTACCCAATTGATCGCCTGATAGGCAACGGGAAAGTAGAAGCCCAGAAACTCCGGGAAGTAACGTACTAGGGCGGTCTTCCAGGGACTATCGTAATCGTCGGGAGCATTAGTCATGGACGGCAAAAATGTATTGCGTGAACCTATTGCCCTTGAGTTTACAGGCGATCGCCTTGTGGATGAGTTTACCCACCAGCGGCAAAGGCTAAACCTTCAAGGTCAAAATTGGGATAATTATTGAGAATGGCAGTGGATTCAGTCGGTCCAGTAAATAGATAGGTGCCGGGCATGTCCAGATTTTGGAAACGGCTAAAGTTGGTACTACCGTTGCCAAAGCCAGCATCGAGGGCATAAAACGCCAGGCCGTCCAAGCGAAAATTAGGATAACTTTGACGAATACTCTGGGTTTCCTGTTCACCGGTAAACAGGTAAGTCCCTTCCTGGCCAGGGGTCGTATTGGCAAAGCGATAAAAGGGTCTTAAGAGGGGATCACTCTGGCTGGTAGCAACGGCAAAAGCAAAGCCTTCATTGATAAAGTTGCTGTAAAGGGGATTTTGGGCAAT
>JBEAQB010000018.1:0-2658 GCA_041164125.1 Cyanobacteriota bacterium | reverse complement strand
ATAAGCAGGGCCGCCATTATAAATAGTAAAATCCCCCCGGTCTTCCTCCCGCTTTAACAAGGAAAATGACTCCGGGGAAACGCTTAGGGAATCTAAACTCCCGGAACGAAATTGCAGCAAGGACGTGTCGGTACTTTCAACGATCGCCCAGATGATGCGGGGAATATAGGGAAGTGGTTTCCCTGAGGGACTGGTTTGCCAATAATAGGGGTTCTTCTCAAAAATCAGGCGCTGACTAGTAACATAACGCTGCAGTTTGTAGGGACCATTGACGACAATGTCCTCGGGGGGAGTATCGGTTCCCCAGGTAGATAAAAATAAGGGATTCCCATTTTTATCCAAGGTTTCCACGCTGCGCCGCAGCACATGGGCCGGTAAAATTGGCATCTCAGCACTGTCAAAAAACGGCGCAAAGGGTTCCGGTAATTGAAAGGCGATTTGACGGTCATTAACTTGCGTGATGATGGGAAAGGCTTGACTTTTCCCAATCCGTAAACTGTCACGGTAATTGTTAGGAATTTTAGGATTTAGATAGAGGTCTTGGTAAGAGAACAAGACATCCTCCACCGTCAAGGGGGCCCCATCTGACCACCGCAATCCCTGCCGGAGGGTAAAGGTGATGGTAAGGTCGTCCGCCGAAACCGCCCATTTCTCCGCTAAGGCCGGCATCTTTTCCCCCGTTAAGGGATTTTCCCGCAGCAACCCTTCGTAGGTGTAGCCAAAAATATTGGGGGATTCTTGGGAGAGGACAGCGTTAAAGGTTTTGGGATCGCTCAACACCGAAAAAACCACCTGATTGCTCAAGACAGGGGATGTGCAGGCAGTTAATAGGACTAAACAAACACACAAGACACCGCCAGCAAGGTTTTTCGACCATTGCCCCCAAACTCGAACCAGTGGGTTCAAATCAAGGTTATTGTCCATTGCTGTCTTGCTTGCCCAACGCATAAACGGCTCCGGTAAAAACACTCAATAGGGCTAAGCTCAGAGACCAACTGCCTCCCAGACCGCGATTAATCCCCCAGTTGCATAGGGCTCCCAGGGCTAGAAAGGGAAGAATGCTCATCACTGATGCATAAAAGGCATTCTGGGCTTCCCGGGCTTCCCGGGTACGTTCAAATTCTTCCTCTGAAGGATAGAGCGATCGCTCAGCAAAATTAAACCAGCGCTGCAATTGCTCAATTATCCAATTCCGCCCCGTGCCCCACGCCACATAAATCCCCAACGACCAAAGCGTTGCACTGGCGATCGCCGCTGTATTAAAAGGAATAGCAAAAGGAATCCAATCCGTGAGCATCGCTGTTTCAAGAAAATTTTCACAATCTTAACAAACTGTGCCCCCCCACTCCCCTTCCCCAGGAGAGTTTACCGACGATCGCCCCAACCCCCTTGTCAATTTGCGAGCAAAAGGATTAAGATATGAATGGATCGATAAGGGGCCGCAATGGTTTCGACAGGTTGGCGAAAGCCTCTCTGTGATGCAGGTCGAGAGTGAGTCTCCTCTCGTAAATCCAAGACTCAAAAAAACGTAACTGCGAATAACATCGTCAGCTTCAAGCGCGTAGCCGTAGCAGCCTAGTCTGAAAAAAGCTACTTCTTTCTCTAACACAGAACGCTTACTTCTTTTCCGACTCCGTTAAGGATCAGAGGTTAACCCCAACGGATGCGGTGTCTAGCTCTTCTCTAGTTAGCTAGCCAATCAAGACCCAGACTAGAGCATCCCACCATCGGGGATAATTGATGGTTCCCGTCCTAGGACTAGAAGGACTAAACCTGTGAATGAGTGGAAGGTTAATACCCAGTTTGGACAGCAGTTCGATTCTGCTCGGCTCCATTAGACAATCACCACATAATCCTACGTTAGTCCACCCGTAAGGTGGACTAACGTTTATGGTCTGCGATGCTGACGGAACACCGCCATCAACAAAAGTAAACGGCGTTCTAACCCTTCAGCTTGTCGGCGTACTGTTGCCGGAACTTTTGCAATTTGGGCAAATCATGCACTAACACATAGGGATGGGTTGGGTTTCGTTTGACGAAATCCTGATGATAGTCCTCGGCCGCGTAGAATGGCGCATCATCGTTGACCTCTGTGGCGATCGCCTGATCAAAGGTGTCCGTGGCTGTCAGTTGTTGAATGTAAGCAGTCGCGACCCGTTTTTGCTCCGGGGTGGTGGCAAAAATAGCGGACCGGTACTGCCGACCCTTATCCACTCCTTGACGGTTAACTTGGGTGGGGTCATGACCAACGGAAAAGAAAATTTTCAGAAGTTCCCCATAACTGACTTGGGACGGATCATAAACAATTTGAATCGACTCAGCATGGTCTGTGCCGCCGCCACTGACGCGGGGATAGGAGGCTGTTTCGGCGCGGCCGCCGGCATAGCCAGTTTGTACGTCCATGACCCCGTTAACTTCCTCGAACAGGGCTTCTAGCCCCCAAAAGCAGCCCCCGGCAAACACCGCCTTGTTGGTGGCAGGGGCATTACTAGTGACTTTGGGGATGTCGATCGCCGGATCGGGAAGGGTTCTGGCGATCGGATTAATGAGCAAGCTAAATCCACTCAGGATAATGCCCGTAATCAGCAGACCAAGCCAAAGACCTTGACGACGGAGGGGTTTGGGCAGAGAAATAGACAAAGGCATAGCAGGGTTCGT
>JBEAQB010000017.1:0-5283 GCA_041164125.1 Cyanobacteriota bacterium | reverse complement strand
TGAAGGGGAGGAAGGAGAAGGGGGTGGTGTCGATGTTGCCATAAAACCTCAGTAACGCCGCAACCGCATACAAAAACGTCGTCAATGACCGGGGTAATAACGCCAGAAAACTAACCATTGTCACTATCGATGATAACGCACTCGGCTATTGTGCCTTGCCCTAGCATCTACCAGCACCGCTCATTACACGGCGATCGCCCTATTGTCCCAAATCCCCTAGCCAGTATACCACCACAAATTTCGGACACACCTCTCCCCACTACGCTCTCCGGTTAACTAGAGAGTACGTTAGACGAAACCGAGATCTTAAGGACCGTCGAGGCTCCGGCTAGAGGCAGTGCGCAATGCTCAAATTGTCATTGTGTCTAACTTGTTACGGAGAACACTCTCAAAATTGGAGAGTTTAATCAGTTTATCCGCCGTGACTGTGTACTTTACCTGACGTTTAGGTTTTTGTCTAGAGATACATAAATCTTGCACAGTCAGTAATCAGTTTTTGCGAACAAATAAACTTTAGGTGTGCATTGATGCTCCTCAACAGACTGTCACTGTCGATAGTAACGCACTCGGCTAACGAGAGAGTACGTCAGACGAAACCGAGATCTCAAAGACCTTCAGCGAAATCTAACAGAAAATTACAATTACACGAAATTGGAAAAATCTTTGCGACAATCACAGCATGGGGGCTTTTCGCCTTTGACCTTTCAACGCAACAGAGAACCATGTCAGATACGATCGAATCTATTCTGCAAGAAAATCGACGCTTTGAGCCGCCAACGGATTTTAGCGAGCAAGCCTATGTGCGGAGTGTGCGTGAATACGAGCATTTGTACAGCAAGGCTGCCAGCAATCCCGAGCGGTTTTGGGGAGAGTTGGCAGAACAAGAATTACACTGGTTTAAAAAGTGGGACAAGGTATTGGACTGGCAACCCCCCTTTGCACAATGGTTTACCGGGGGGCAATTAAATATTGCTTACAACTGCTTAGACCGCCACATCACCACCTGGCGACGCAACAAAGCCGCAATTATCTGGGAAGGGGAACCGGGGGACTCTCGGGTAATCACCTACGGGGAACTACACCGAGAAGTCTGCCAGTTTGCTAATGCGATGAAACGTTTAGGCGTTACCAAAGGGGATCGGGTCGCTATCTACATGCCCATGATTCCGGAAGCGGCGATCGCCATGTTGGCCTGTGCCCGTATTGGTGCTCCCCATAGTGTGGTGTTCGGGGGGTTTAGTGCAGAAGCCCTGCGGGATCGTTTAATTGATGCCCAGGCCAAGCTAGTCATCACCGCCGACGGCGGCTTCCGCAAAGATAAGGCGATCGCCCTGAAGCCAGCCGTGGATCAAGCCTTAGAGCACGGCGCCCCCAGCGTAGAAAACGTCATTGTTGTGGCACGCACTCAAGCCGCTGTGACGATGACCCCTGGTCGAGATCACTGGTGGCATGACTTAAAACCCCAACAGTCCGCGCACTGCCCGGCTGAGCCGATGGAGAGCGAAGATATGCTGTTCATCCTCTACACATCTGGTAGCACGGGAAAGCCCAAAGGGGTGGTGCATACCACGGGCGGTTATAACCTTTACACCCACATAACCACCAAATGGATCTTTGACCTTAAAGAGACGGATGTCTACTGGTGTACCGCTGATGTTGGCTGGATTACTGGCCACAGCTACATCGTTTATGGTCCCTTGTCCAACGGTGCCACAACCGTGATGTATGAAGGGGTTCCCCGCCCCTCCAACCCGGGCTGTTTATGGGATGTGGTCGAAAAATACGGCGTCAATATTTTCTACACTGCCCCCACCGCCATTCGCGCCTTTATTCGCATGGGAGAAGATATCCCTAAAGCCCGCGATTTATCTTCCCTCCGCTTACTAGGAACGGTGGGGGAACCCATTAACCCCGAAGCCTGGATGTGGTATCACCGAGTCATCGGTGGCGGTCGCTGTCCCATCGTTGATACTTGGTGGCAAACCGAAACCGGCGGTATTATGTTAACCCCCCTGCCCGGCGCGATTCCCACGAAACCAGGCTCCTGCACGCGCCCCTTTCCGGGGGTGGTAGCCGAAGTGGTGGATATGGCAGGTCATGCCGTTGCCGCCCATCAAGGGGGCTTTTTAGTGATTAAGCAACCTTGGCCCAGTATGATCCGCGATGTCTACGGTGATACGGACCGTTTCCGCCGCACCTATTGGGAACAGATCCCGCCCCAGGCAGGGCAGCCGTTTTACTTTGCTGGGGATGGCGCTCGCCAAGATGAAGAGGGCTATTTTTGGGTGATGGGTCGGGTGGATGATGTGATCAATGTGTCTGGTCACCGTCTTGGCACGATGGAAATTGAATCGGCCCTAGTTTCTCACCCCAAAGTGGCTGAAGCGGCAGTGGTGGGTCGCCCCGATGACCTGACCGGCGAAGCCATTTTTGCGTTTGTCTCCCTAGAAGGTAACCAGGATGCCAACGATGGCTTGAAGCAAGACTTAATCCAACACGTCACCAACGAAATTGGGGCGATCGCCCGGCCAGCAGAGATTCGTTTTACGGACGTGTTACCTAAAACCCGCTCGGGCAAAATTATGCGCCGTTTGTTGCGCAGCTTAGCTGCAGGGCAAACAATTGTTGGGGACACATCGACGTTGGAGGACCGTTCTGTGTTGGATAAGTTACGCAGTGGAGATTGAGCGTCCTGGTCGGAGTCTCTGAGCATTACCATTCCAGACCTGGGGAACGACGATTCCGTTAGAATAACAAGCTGACCCCCTCCCAACTATTTGAGCCGAACAACTGTCCCTTATGTCTTACCTGATCGCCGTTGTTGCCAACCGTATTGCTGCGGAAGAAGCCTATACAGCCCTTGAGCAAGGAGGATTTGCCCAGAAAAACTTGACCATTATCGGCACAGGCTATAAAACTGCCGATGAGTTTGGTTTAGTGGATCCCAAGCAAGAGGCATTACAGCGGGCTAAGCTGATGGCAGTTTGGCTTGTGCCCTTTGGTTTTGTGGCGGGTTATGGTTTTAACCTGATCACCGGCCTACATACCCTCGATTGGGCCGGTGACCCCGGTAATCATATTGTGGGCGGCCTGCTGGGGGCCATAGGGGGCGCGATGGGGAGTTTTTTTGTCGGTGGCGGCGTTGGCTTGAGCGTTGGCAGTGGTGATGCATTGCCCTATCGCAACTTGCTGAAAGCGGGCAAATATTTAGTTGTGCTGTCGGGGAATGACAGCCAGCGACAACAGGCCACCAGAATTTTGCGTTCCCTCAATCCGGAATACCTCCAGGGCTATACGGCCCCCAACGAAGCCTTCACGTGAATCTTTTACCTTAGTTGTGGTGTTTATTCCCCTTACCTATAGTCCGGCCCACACCCTGGTTCCCACCTACGAATGCTTTAATCGCTGTACCTATTGCAATTTTCGGGTTGATCCTGGACAGGATAATTGGTTGAGTTTAGAGGCAGCCAAGCAGCGCTTAACAGCATTACAGAAGACGAGGGTCACCGAGATTTTAATCCTGTCGGGGGAAGTACATCCCCGCTCGCCCCGTCGTCGGGCTTGGTGCGATCGCCTCTATGCATTGGCGGATTTAGCCTTGAGCATGGGGTTTTTTCCCCACACCAATGCCGGACCATTAACGCGACAGGAAATGGCTCGGTTAAAAACGGTGAATGTTTCCCTGGGGCTAATGCTAGAACAATTAACCCCTAAACTATTGGCCACCGTCCATCGTCAAGCGCCCAGCAAAACGCCCCAACACCGCTTACAACAATTACAACTGGCGGGAGAATTACAGATTCCCTTTACCACGGGTTTACTGTTGGGGATCGGCGAAACCTGGGCAGACATCGAGGACAGCTTGACGGCGATCGCCGCTTGCCATCGTCACTATGGTCATATCCAAGAAGTGATCTTGCAACCCCACCGTCCTGGCCGGCAACAGCGTCATCTTGCCCCGGCCTATGGGGTTGAAACGCTCATTCAGGTCATTCAACTGGCACAACAAATTTTACCGGCAGCAATAACCCTGCAAATCCCCCCCAACTTAATGACCAATCCCGACGATATATTAGCCTGTGTTGAGGCAGGGGCCAGGGATTTGGGCGGAATTGTGGCGATCGATGAAGTTAACCCTGATTACCACCACCATCAGGTGACAGCATTACAGACTTTTTTTCAACAACAGGGGTATCGTCTTACCCCCCGCTTACCGGTGTATCCGCCCTTTGTGCACTATTTGTCCCCGCGTTTGCAGCACCAGGTACACACTCACTGGGAAAAGGCAACACAGGCAGGCGATCGCCCCGGAACACTTCCTCCGAGAGTTGACCCCATTCAGTGCTGTGGCGGCTCAAACAATTAATAACAGCTAGCCCAGTCAACAAGGGCACCGTTGCAGCGCTTAATAACCAATCCGTGGGAGAGTTCATCGACGTTTAGGGAAAAGATACAGTTTAGCGAAATTATCACCCGCTCAGTTAAGTACCTAATTGTAATTAATAGAAGATTGGTTTTGCCCTGGATCCCCCCCAGCCCCCCTTGACAAGGGGGGTGCCGATAGGCGGGGGGATCTTACAACTTTCAACCCCCGTCTACTTATAGCAAATAGCGCATCCAGAAATAACTGGTAATTGTCTTGGCATCAATGGGTTCCCCTGCGGTGATCGCCTGCTCAAATTCGGCAAAATCCATTAGCACAACTTCGATGTCCTCGTCTTCATCTTGGGCCGGTGGCATCTCTAACTTTTCCAGATCCTGAGCTAGGTACGCATAAATGTATTCATCGGAATACCCCGGTGCCAGGGGAAATTGACCGAGGGGTTGCCAACGGTGCCCCCGATAGCCAGTTTCTTCCTCCAACTCCCGTTTAATCGTGTCCGCTGGATTTTCCCCCACCTCTACGGTTCCCGCAGGAAACTCCAGGAGGCGACCCGCCACAGTCAAACGATATTGTCGCACCAAAACCAGTCGTCCGTCTGCGGTAATTGGCACGGCTAACGCTCCCCCAGGATGGTGAATACACTCCCATTCCCCTACGACCCCATTGGGCAAACGCCGTTGACTGACTTCAAAGTTAAATTTTCGTCCCTGATAAAATAAGCGTTGCTTTAAAATCGGAGCAACTTCAGGGGGGGGGACGGTCATTTTGTCCGGGATGGTCATAGTGTTACGGTCAGTGAAAGCACGCTTTGCCTATCTTAACGGTCAAAGGCAGTTCAACAGGTGTTCTTATTGCGACCAGGGCTGAGAGATCGCGAAGTTGCTTGGCGATCGCCAAGC
>JBEAQB010000016.1:0-2704 GCA_041164125.1 Cyanobacteriota bacterium | reverse complement strand
GTTGGCGATCGCCGCTGGAGCAATGGGAATACCCACAGAAATCTTTGCGGAGCCAACTCATCTGGTTCAAGCCTTGAACAGTAGCCTGTGTCCCGGCGATCGGGTGCTGTTTAAAGCGTCTAACTCCGTCGGTTTAGGACAAGTGGTTCGTCAATTGTTAGGGGAAAGGTCGGACTGAAATTGCTCGCCACTAAGTGGACGGGGGTTGAAAATTGTAAGATCCCCCCGCCTATCGGCACCCCCCTTGTCAAGGGGGGCTGGGGGGGATCGAGCACAAAACCAATCTTCTATTTAATGACAATTAGGTACTTACAGTGTTTTCAGATAGTTCAATAAGTCTGCCATTTCCTGGGGATTGGGTTGAAACTGGGGCATGGGCGGTGTTTTGCCACTGACCACCTGTTGAATCAAGGCCACCGCAGACCGATGCTGATGGACGTCCACAAGACTAGGCCCAATATTGCCATTGCCTTCAAGGCCGTGACAAACGGCACAGTTTGCTTGGAAAATAGCCTGCCCCCGCTCTGCATTGCCGTTTAACGTGAGTACTTCGCTGGTGTAGGGATCAATTGGGCTCAAACTCAACCAGGCAATGAGAGCCACGACGCAAACCACCACCACAGCAATCCCCCCGATACTCAGGGGATGTCGCCAACGTTTTGGGGGAAAAGCAGTCAAACGTTTATCCATCAAAAGGGACATAGATCACTAACAAATCGACATTGGAGAAACAGTTTTAAGCAACTTACCCTATTCTAGTTAAAATTTCGTAACATAGTTCATGCTAGGAGACTTTTCCCCTGGGCTAGCGATCCAGCCTCTTAACTGAACCATGGCAGAATGGAGTCGATCCGCCGTCCCGTCTCCCCCACTGACCATGTACGTTGAAGATTCCCCGTCTCCCCCCCGTCTTCCCCGCGCGCCCTTGGAAAGGCGAGCCTATGCTTACTTGCTCGATTTCGTGACAATTTGGCTCTTTAGCTCCCTCGCCACTGGACTAGTACAGCTTTTGATTTTTGGCATCGGCTGGATCGGTGTGCGGATTATCTTGGTGTCAGCCAACCAGGGGCAAAGTTTGGGGGGGTGGGCGTTTGACCTGAAAGTCATTAATTGGCAATTGCGGCGTCTAGCGGGCATTGTGGAACTGAGTAAACGGGAAGGGATCCTGGGCGGGGCGTCCTATTTAGCCATGGTGGGCTTGAACATTAATTTTCGTAATGGCGTGACGTTTTTACTGTTGATCGCGCCCCTGGTGGCAGATTGCGCCCTGGCGATCGCCGAGGATGGGCTCAACCAGGCCTTCCATGACCGGGTTGCCGGAACTGTTGTCCTGGCCAGCAAGCGGGGCTTTTCTTTGGATCTTCGGATTAAACGACTCTGGCTGGCGCTTAAACAGCGGTGGCTTCCTCGGCAACGAGGCAAATAAGGAGCGCGGCATCCCAACAAAATAGGTTAAAGTTTTAGGGTGATGTTTTCAATGCCCAACCAGCATCTCCTTCGCCTTATGGAAAGTTTACTCAGTTTAGTGTTTTCTGAAACCGGGTTATTAGCCGTTATTTATCTGGGCTTAAGCCTCACTTACCTACTGATTCTTCCCTCCCTTTTGTACCTTTATCTTAACAATCGCTGGTACGTGGCGAGTTCGCTAGAGCGATTGGCCATGTATTTCCTGGTTTTTTTCCTCTTCCCTGGCTTGCTGCTCCTGAGCCCCTTTTTGAATTTCCGCCCCCGGCGTCGTGCCGTCTAAGGGGAACTTTTTTGGCAAACTATTGAACTGTGTCACTAGACGTTATGCGACGAATTGATGCGTTAGGAATTGGTCTCGGGTTCTTCTTGCTGGGCGGTGCCGTCTATGCTGGTTTACTGGCGATCGGCATAGAGAGTCAAAAAGCTGGCATTTGGTCTCAGGCCTGTTTGGTGGGCGGCTTAATCCTGTGGCTACTGTCCTATGTTTTTCGGGTGTTCACCCATGACATGACCTATCATCAACAAATTAAGGAGTATGAAGAGAAACTGGTGGAAACCCGTTGGGCACAAATGACGCCAGAAGAGCGGGAAAAATTACAATCGGAGATAGAGCAAGAAAGACAGTTGAAACTTTCAGACTCATCCCCGTCCCAGTGATCACAACCATCTCCCAAAATCCGTTGAGTTTTGCTAAGGGTTTTTAAGCTGTGAGGCCGAAAAGCCAAAAGAGTCGGTAGAATGACAGAGTCAGCATTCTCTTTTGTACACTCAATACTTTCCGTCAACTACAACAAAAAACACCTGTGGCCGATAAAAGAAAACCCCAACGCGACTTACCCAAAATTAACGAACGAATTCGATTCCCTGAAATACGAGTCATTGATAGCGACGGTGCTCAACTCGGAATTATTACCCCCAGTGAAGCCCTTGACATTGCCGATGAGCGGGAACTCGATCTGGTATTGGTGAGCGAGACCGCTAGCCCGCCAGTTTGTCGCATTATGGATTATGGCAAGTATAAATTTGAGCAAGAGAAGAAAGCGCGGGAGGCGAAGAAAAAACAGCATACAGCGGATGTCAAGGAAGTGAAGATGCGCTATAAAATTGACGAGCACGATTACCAAGTTCGTGTTAGTCAGGCGAAACGCTTCCTCAAAGCGGGGGACAAAGTCAAAGCGACAGTGAATTTTCGCGGCCGGGAAATCCAACATGCTCACTTGGCGGAAGATTTACTCCA
>JBEAQB010000015.1:0-2920 GCA_041164125.1 Cyanobacteriota bacterium | reverse complement strand
ATGGCCAAGGTCATTCAACACGCGCTGAATTTGCCGAATACACCGAGCCGTTTCCACGACCCCCATGGGGGTGATGTCCACCATGGGCATGGCAAATTCCTGAGCAAGATAGTCCCCGGTTAGTCGCCCGACTTCCCGATAAGGACAGAGATTAAACCAGGCCTGGGGCAGTTTATGTAGATCGGCGACGGAGGCTTTTTCTGGAATGACGGCATTGACGTGAATGCCTAAATCCGCCATCAAACGTTTTAATTCCGTGCAGTCATGTTGGTTATGAAACCCTAGGGTGGTGAAGCCAATTAAGTTAACCGAGGGATGGGCCGTTTTGTCCGTGGTCAAAGTGCCTTGCTTCCGGGCCTTTGCTAAATAAAATTGAACAATTTGCTTCAGAGTGCGATCCCCCGCTTGCAATTCGTTAAAGCGGTAATGATTAACATCTGCCAAGAGCACATCGCCGGCCGCATCCATTTGGGCCCGGCTGACAAAATTCTGCAGATCTTCTTGCAAAATGCTGGACGTGCAGGTGGGGGTCAGGACGATTAAATCGGGGTGTTCTTCTTGGTCTTTGCGGACAATATTATCAACAACTTTTTCTTGGGATCCCCGGGATAATACTTGGCGATCAACGACACTGGCGGTCACTGGGGTAAAGTTTTGCTCCCGTTCTAACATGGAGCGCATGACATTGAAGTAATCGTCCCCTAGGGGCGCGTGCATGATGGCATGGACATTTTTAAAAGAACTGGCAATGCGGAGGGTGCCAATGTGGGCAGGGCCAGCGTACATCCAATAGGCCAATTTCATCCTTAAGTACTCCTTGGGAGACAATCTCCTCAAATTGTCGGTAAAAGCTCTAGCCCTGTCGAGGGGGCGCTTTACATTGCCACAATCGTAAGAGACACCTAAAATTCTGATGGGTAAAGACTTTGGACAACAGCGATCGCCAATGATAGTGTTGATCAGTTAATACAATTCTTAACGCTTGTACATGATCTGGCTTGGGGTCTCAATTCCCAACCGCGAGCAAGCGCACGGCCCAAGCACTGGGGGCGACAATACAGGAGGTAATCGGCTGTGGCAGCTAACACCGGCTTTAACATCAGCTTCGACTATCGTTTTGATACAAATGGATATTTCACAACGGAACGGCGTAACACCCTAGAAGCTGCCGCTAGAATTTGGGAAAGCTTTATCCAAGACGATTTTCCTGATCTGGTTGCCGGCTACGATGCGACGGTCACTAATCCCCAAACCGGCGCGGACGTTGATGTAATCCTACCGGCGATCGATGATCTGCTTATTTTTGTCGGTTTTCAGTCTCCCCCCTTTGGCAACGCTGGATCAAGCACCCTGGGCAAGGGCGGCTTCCGTAGCAGTACAACCGGAAGCATTTTCCGTAATCGCGTGGCGTCGAGCAATTTTGAACCTTGGATTGGCAACCTGTCTTTCGACCCCTCTCCCCGCGACGGAACGATTGATAACTGGTTTTTTGACCAAACACCAGGAACCGCTGCCGATATTCCTCCTGGTAAGGTAGATTTTCTCGCTGTAGCGCTGCACGAAATCGCCCATGTCCTTGGCTTGGGAACGGCCAACATTTCTGATCTACAAGGAGACAGCGGTTTCCTTGACGGATTCAATGCCCGTTTAGTTAATAATGGTCAGCCAATCCCCCTCGAAACGGATCTGGGTCATTTCGAAGAAGGTATTTTTGATAACTCAACATTAGCAGACCCAATTTATAACAATAATCAACGGACTTTACCCACAGTTTATGATTTGGCTTGGTTGGCGGATATCGGTTACGACATTAGGCCGACAGAAGGGTTTGATTTTGTTGCTCAAGGCACGTCAATTCCCTTAGCAACCAACAATAATGATGTCACCATTTTTGGCACGATTTTGGCAGATACTATTGACGGTTTAGGGGGAGATGATCAACTTCAAGGCAATCAGGGTGATGACAAACTCTTGGGGGGGATCGGCGATGATAAGTTGTTTGGCCAAGCGGGTCAAGATAGTCTATTGGGGGGGGATGGCGACGACTATTTAGATGGGGGTGACGATAACGACCGATTAGATGGAGGGGGAGGTGATGACAGCCTGTGGGGAAAAGCGGGGATTGATCGGTTCTATTTCGGGTTGCAAAGCGGAAAAGACACAATCAATGATTTTGACATTGGAACTGAAGTCATCGAAATAACGGCAGCGTATGGCTTTGCTGATGGCAACGAGATTTTTGCTACATTGTCAAAACCGTTTAGCAACGTCTCCCAATTTAACCTCAGTGATGATGATTATATTCGTATTTTTCATGACTCTCAGGGGGGAACACCGTTAAGCGCGGCTAACTTTAGTGTCGATCTCGAGACGGGTCAAAACCAAGCACCTACCGCCGTTACACTAATTAATGCCTTAACAACCTTGGCAGAAGATCAGGATACAACTAATCGAACTAAAGTAGCTGATATTACCATCACTGATGATGCTCTCGGTACGAACACTATCTTTTTAAGTGGCAACGATGCGCCCCTTTTTGAGGTGGTTGGTAGAGCACTCTATCTTAAAGCGGGCGCTATCTTGGACGTTGAAACTAACCCCCAACTCAATGTCACGGTTGCAGTGGATGATGATACTGTTGGTACGACTCCGGATGTCACGGCTGACCTGGCGATCGCCGTTACCGATGTCAACGAAGTGCCGCCTCCTAGTGATGTCGTAGACCAACTCATTGCCCCCATGTATCGGCTCCGCAACGACCATGTCCCCGGCACCTACCTATTTGTGGGGGAACAGGAAGCCCAGAGCATTGCCCAAAATCCCCTTTACAGCAACTTTATCAATGAAGGCTTTGCTTTTGCCGTTGCTACCAGCCAGAGTGATCCCCTCTTAAGACCCTTTTATCGCTTTGCCAATACGA
>JBEAQB010000014.1:0-2899 GCA_041164125.1 Cyanobacteriota bacterium | reverse complement strand
TCTGTGGAGCGACCGTAAGACCTGAACAGAGTAAGTCTGTGAAGGCAGGTGCTATGAAGCAGAAACCTAAGTCGTGAGTCTTAGGAATCCCCTCCCTTTAGGGAGGTGGAGGATGTCAAGGCTTTAGGCGTAACCCAGAGTTTCTCTAGTCTGCTTTCCCGCCTGGCCCCGCAATCATCGCCAAGGTGTTTTTTTACTGTAAGCTAGTAAAGCTGTCATCCTCAAAGGTCTGATATGGCTCTCGAATATCCTGACGATCTCCGTTATCTGGACTCCCATGAATATCTGCGCTTGGCTGGGGACATTGCCACAATTGGTCTAAGTGCGTTTGCTGTTGATGAATTAGGCGATATTGTGTTTGTTGAACTGCCGGACGAAGGGGATGACGTTACCTTTGAAGACCCCATGGGAGCGGTGGAATCCGTTAAAGCCGCATCCGATCTATATGCACCGGTCACAGGTACCGTCATCGAGAAAAACACGGCCTTGGAAGATCAACCTGAACTCCTGAATCAAGACCCCTATGGCGAAACGGGTTGGTTAATTAAGGTCCGGGTAGAAACTGTTGAAGAGGTTAGTCAAGGCACGTTAAGTGCCAGTGAATATCGCGCTAAGTTGGAAAGTGATGCTGACAATTAACCGCCTTGAAAGCGTGCTTGCTGTCGTGGGTCGGCGTCTGGAAGAATTTGGGAGAGACCAATGCAACCCGTGGACTATACAACGTTGTTGGCACTGAGTCATGAATTTCGGCTCGCTTGGTTACCAGCGCGTATCGAGCAGGTTTATCAACGCGATCGCCACACCCTGTCGTTAGCCTTAAGAACCCTACAGCATCAGGGTTGGTTAACTTTGTCCTGGCACCCCCAAGCGGCACGGCTGTGCCTAGATCAAGCGCCACCACGGGATCCCGACACCTTTACCTTGAGTGATCAACTCCGCCATCAACTGAAAGGGTTAGCCTTGATTTCCCTCCAGCCGATCCAACCCTGGGAACGGGTGATTGATCTGGCGATCGCCAAACGTCCTGATGATCCACCGCTCTACCATTTGTTTTTGGAGGTCATGGGCAAATACAGCAACCTCATCCTAACCGATGCTCAACAACAGATTATTACCGTCGCCCACCAAGTCAACCCCAACCAATCCCGAGTCCGTACCGTTCAAACGGGACAACCCTATCAGTTACCGCCGCCGATTTTAGCAGCTTGCCCCCGTCAAGCAGAGGCATTCAATGATTGGCAGGCACAGGTCAGTTTAATTCCTGGCAAAATCAGTCAACAGTTGCTCAAAAGTTATCGTGGCGTCAGCCCCATGGTCGTTAGGACGTTATTGACCCAAGCTGAGATCGCTGCTGATGCCATTAACCAAAGCTTGACCACTGACCAATGGCGACGATTATTTGACGCCTGGCAGACCTGGTTAAAACGCCTAGACAATGAACAATTTCAGGCAGACTTAACCGCATCTGGCTTTACGGTTTTAGGGAATCATCAAGACACCGATGGGCAACCGATTCACGACTTAATTCGTGATTATTATGCCCAGGAGCTAGGGAAAGAGCAGTTTCAACAATTACGCCATCAACTTCAGCAAAAACTACATACCCTCATCGCGAAACTCCAACAAAAGGCCCAGACGTTCCAACGCCGCCTAGACGAGGCGAACAATGCCAATCAATACCAGCAGCAAGCGGATTTATTAATGGCGTATCTTCATCAAGGAAAACCGGGCTTGCAGGAGATTACCCTACCGGATTTTGAACAAGGAAAACCGACAACGATCGCCTTACAACCCGACAAAAGTCTGCTCCAAAACGCCCAAAAACTTTACAAGCAACAGCAAAAACTCAAGCGGGCCCAGGATGTCGTCCGGCCACTCCTGACCGCAGTTACCACGGAATTAAACTACCTTTTCCAAGTGGACTCTAGCCTCCAAGCCGTTACCCAGTATGACAACGACACCGATTGGGAAATCCTAACGGAAATTCGGGATGAATTAATTGAGCAAGGTTATTTAACGCCCCCTAACAACCGTCCCCGTCGCCGCGTTGGAGCGCGCTTTCACCCCCATATCATTGCCAGCCCCTCCGGATTTCCCCTCTGGATTGGCCGCAACAACCGCCAAAATGATTACCTGACGTTTCGCGTGGCAACGGAGTACGATCTCTGGTTCCACGCCCAGGAAATTGCCGGTAGTCATGTGCTGCTACGTCTCCCTCCAGGGGCGATCGCCGATGATGCGGATTTACAATGGGCGGCTAACTGGTCTGCTTACTATAGTCGTGGCCGGGAGAGTGAACAGGTTCCGGTGGTTTACACCCAGCCTAAATATGTGTTTAAACCCAAGGGGGCCAAGCCCGGCATGGTGGTTTATCAACAAGAAACCGTCTTGTGGGGCAAGCCCCACACCGTAACATCTGATTGACCCTCCCCGCTTCGTCAACGTTGGGTACAAGACCCCAATTCTTGGCGCAATAATTCGGTAAAGTCTTTGGTACTCAAAGGACGGCTAAACAAATAGCCCTGCAGTTCGTCACAGCCTAGATCAGCCAGGGTGTAATACTCTTCCCACGTTTCTACTCCCTCCGCAATGACTTGTAAGCCCAACTGGTGCGCTAGGTTGATCATTGAAGCTGTAATGACTTTATTTTTAAAATTTTGATTGAGATTACGGACAAAGCTTTGATCAATTTTGAGTACATCAAAGGGAAAATGTTGTAAATAACTAAGGGAAGAATAGCCCGTGCCAAAATCATCAAGTGCGATTCTAAATCCCTGGTTCCGCAGAGTTTGTAGTTGTCGTATCAATGCCTCCACATCCTCCACCAATAGGGTTTCCGTTAATTCCATCTCTAGTTGTTCTGATGATAGGTTGTATTTTTCTACGCCAGATTTTAAAG
>JBEAQB010000013.1:0-4061 GCA_041164125.1 Cyanobacteriota bacterium | reverse complement strand
AGTAGAAGCTTCGTCTCAGTTCAGACCCATCGTTGAGCGGTGGCTTTCCATTAGGACCGCATGCTGAGAGAGAGAAAATTCGGAAAAAATTTTGATTTGCTACATTTAACACTGTTTTATTCTATAATTGTATTTAAGTTTAGTTTAAATAAATTTTTAAAAACGCTTCTTCCGCCTTAAGATCAGAGGGTCTAGTGAGATTCGTCGCTCGAACGCTGATTATTTACTAGGGGAGATGCAATAACGAGAAAATGCATCAAGAGGCTCGTTCTCCAATTTTATCGAACGAACATAGAGCTCTTTTGCTTTTTCGCTTACTCTTTTATTGCTTACAAACTAGTAAATACCTCGCGCCAGAGGTGAAACCTATACTGGCAATGTGTGTGGGATTCGGAAGCAACAATTAAAGTTTTCACCTAGTTTTAGCCTATATCTCCAAGAAAGAACAGAAAAACATTAGACAGGAATTATTAACCAGAATCCGATCTTTTTTACCAAATAGAACCTTTTTCCTATCATTACTCACGAAAAATAACCTCAAGCATATGAATGAGAAACTTCGCAAAAAACTAAAACCAGAACATTTTGAGCTAATAGAAAGATTAAAAAAGCTTGGCTTTACTGTTGAAGCACAAAAAAAAGGTGCCCAAACTTTAAGGATCAAGAAAAACGGATATAACTATGGATATATAAATAAAAATACAGTCCAAAAAAATGGACTATTTGGTTATAGATTTAATCTCTCTCCATTCCTTACTGACCAAAAAACTTTTGATCATTGCCCTCATAGCATTGTAGGAGAAGGAGATGTAGAAAATGCCCTAGAAAATTACTTTTTCAAAAAATACGGTTTTCGTGATGGTTGGCATTTAGAGCACAACAAAAGTAAAGGTAAGTTTTATGTTACTATTAATGATATCAAATTAGCAGAGTTAATTTTAGGAATTGATAAGAAAGTATGAACGCTAGCTTAATAATTAAAGTCAAGTATTGATTTTTTGGTGATGATGAATTCTCAACCTCTCCTTGAAAAGGGAACCATATTTCATTCAAAAGCGGCGTTTAACCATGCGTTACAGCAGTGGTATCAAGAAACGGCGGAAAAAACGATTGGCAACCACGAATATAATCAATCGTCTTGGTTATTTGTTGAACTGGGGGGCTATAAGTTCCATCTAAATTCCGATAGTAAACGAGAAGGAATCGCAGAGTACTTAAAGTTAGTTGAAGAATACCCAGATGATTTGCCCTGGCAAATTGTGGCGAACAATCGGGGAAAAATCAATAAAGTTACCTTCGGGAATGAAAAACGCAAAATCGCTGGTTTTTATTTCTATCTTGCCAAGCCGTTGGAGCAGGTGACTAGCCTCTGATCGCCAACTAGGGCAAGATTCTGTGTTCACCATGGAATGCCATTGCAGCCTACGACATTGGCGTATTCCGACCTGACATTTCACCACTATGACTCCCCTACAACTCCAAAAATACTTAGACCATCTAGTTAGTAATCATTTGACTATCAGCACCATGATCTGGGGGCCACCGGGGATCGGTAAATCCAGCATTGTCAGTCAGATTGCCCAGGCGCAGAAATTGGACTTCATCGATCTGCGCCTCAGTCAACTAGCGCCGACGGATCTGCGGGGTTTACCTGTGGCGATTCCCGCCAGTAAGACTAAACCCCAAACCGGTACTTCTGCCTGGTATCCACCGGAATTTTTACCGAAAGATGGGCGGGGGATTCTTTTCTTGGATGAGTTGAATATGGCGCCTCCTGCGATGCAGGGGGTAGCTCAACAATTGATTTTGGATCGCCGAGTGGGAAGTTATGCGGTGCCAGACGGGTGGTTTATCTGGGCGGCGGGGAACCGCAAGGAGGATCGGGCTTCGGTGTTTGACATGCCGGCCCCCTTGGCGAACCGATTTTTACATTTAGATGTGGCACCGGATTTTGAAGCCTTTAAAGCCTACGCCTTGGGGCAGGGTTTCCATGAACAAATCATTGCCTTTTTGTCTTTTCGGCCGGGGTTATTACATAAACTAGACCATCAACAACCGGCCTGGCCATCGCCCCGATCCTGGAGTATGGCCAATCAACTTCACCAAGCAAAGCTAGATGTGGCAGCGGCGGTAGGAGATAGTGTCGCGGCTGAATTTTCTGTGTTTGTGCAACTCTATGAAAACCTACCTGACCTGGAAGCCATTTTGGTAGGGCAGGGGAAGACAGTGCCTTTCCCCAGCGAACCATCGGGACGTTATGCCACTACCATTGGTCTGGCCATGCGCTCCAAGCAGGCGGATTATTCCCTCAATGCCTTTCATTGGTTGGCGGACAAGGCCGATAGTGAATGGGTGCAATTATTTTCTGTGGATATGATTGGACAAATGCGACAGGCTGGGCAGATGGGGGCTTTGGCGGTTATCTGCAAAAAAGAACCTAAGTTACAGAAATTTCTGCAGGGTTATCGGGAGTTATTTGAGTAATGAGTGATAACAACAAAATTTTACTGGATGCTACCCGTTTACGGTTGCGGATGAAGTCTCCTTTCTTTGCAACCCTGTCTCTGTTTGCTCAGTCTCAATTCACGAGGATGGTTCCCACTGCTGCCACCGATGGCAAGACCATTTATCTAAATCCTGATTTTTTCGAGTCCCTTCCCCCGGCTCAAAAAGACGGTGTGTTTCTCCATGAATTACTCCATGCGGCCTTACTCCATCAGCAACGGCGGGGCAGTCGAGAACGGACGATTTGGAATATTGCAGCGGACATTGTTGTTAATGGCATGATTGTGGCGGAGCAGGGATATGAGATCCCAGAAGGGGGAATTCGGGATAAGGAAATCGAAAAGTATCAAGTAGAAGAAGTTTATGAGTTGTTACTATCCCACAAAGCGTTACCCTCCCTAGAAATGCCAGATTTACTGGAGCAACCCCTGGCGTTACCGACGGTTGAAGATAACAAAGGGCAAGATCCAGGTAACAATCAACAAGAGCCAGACAACAATCAAGAGAAGACTGAGAAGGAAACTTCCCAACCGATTCCCCCGGTTAATCAAGCGGGGTTTAATGAGGAATTCCGTCAACAACAAACTGTCCCGACAGGGTCTCCTGACGCTTCTGCGCTAACAAGTCCCCAACATCGACAACATGAACTGGAAGTGTATTGGAGGAATGCCATTAAACAAGCCACGACGATCGCCCGCAGTCAGGGGACGGACACGTTACCCGCAGGAATTGAACGTCATCTAGGTAAAATCGGGGAACCGCAACTGGATTGGCGGCATTACCTCTGGCGTTTTTTAGTCCATACCCCCAACGATTTTCAGGGATTCGATCGCCGCTTTATTCACCAGGGACTCTATCTTGATTACCTAACGGGGGAAAGTGTAGAAATTTTCTGTTGCATCGACACCAGCGGCTCGATTAATGACCAACAAATTAGTTTATTTTTGGGAGAAATACGGGGGATTTTAAGTGCTTATCCCCAACTGCACTGTTGGTTGTGGTATGCAGACGCGGATTGCTATGGCCCCTATGAAATTAACCGTCTGGAGGATGTCCCGAAACCTGAAGGGGGCGGTGGGACAAACTTTAGACCGTTTTTCCAGGCCGTAGAAGAGAAACGCACGAGTCATCGCCAGGGGGTGATTTGTTACCTCACGGATGGTTACGGTGCTTTCCCAACCGCAACACCGTCCTTAGATACGCTTTGGGTCGTGGTGCCTGGGGGTAAAGATAATGAGGACTTCCCCTTTGGTGAGGTGGTGCGCCTACAATGGAGCGAATTAAACTGACAGAGCAGATGTCACTCTAGTAAATTTAATTTGTGAGAGGATCATGATTGCCACCACTGAACGCCGCTATACCCTGGACGACTACAGACTACTCGCCGAGCAGTCCGAGGAAAAGTACGAATACCATAATGGAGCAATTATTTCTACGTCGGGGGGAACCGTTACCCATAGTCGCCTGAGTCGTAATCTTCTATAAACTTGTTGGATAACGCCCTGCAAACTAGCCAATTTGAAGCCATTAATAACGATTTACGGCTCTGGGTTCCT
>JBEAQB010000012.1:0-5412 GCA_041164125.1 Cyanobacteriota bacterium | reverse complement strand
ACTCGATCATGTGGCAGTGCTCCGGTCTCCCCATTGGACAGACTAGCTGCAGAGTCCCTCAAAGATGTCGCGGGCAATCCCCTACTTTTCGAGAAGGTTTGATACACTGAACTGGGTTGACACGGCTTACTAAACCATTGAATCGATGAAAGAACAGTCTGATCGGGAGGCTGATCACCCCCATCAAGCCTTGAACAGCAGCGCCCTTAGTGATCAATGGGACGACGATACCGACCCGGATTGGACTCTAGACGAGAATGGGATCGATTGGGATAGCGTTGTTTTTATCGACGAGGAACTGGAGGAAGCCAGCAGCAGGAGTGCTGAGCGCCAGCTTGTCTCTCCGTTTGCAGAGGATAGTGCAGCAGATGACAGTTTCAATCAGGAAGAGGGTGAAGCGGTTGAGGGGCCGGTTGATGCAGCACCTGCAGTAATGTCAGCAACGGGTCCAGATCCTGCCTTAAGGACAGACTCCTTGGATTCCCCTGAGCGGGCCGCGGATCTTGAGCCTCCTTCCGGGATGATGGCTACCTGGCTGGGATGGTTTACCAATGCCTCACTGTTGAAAAAACAGATTTACATGGCGATCGCCTCGGGGCTCTTTTCTGGGCTCGCAGTATTAGTGATGGGCAATATGATGGGGGGGCAGTTCAACACCCCAAGGCCCACCGTCCCGGCACAACCACCAGCAGCGGATCAAGGGAGCGACCCCAACCCAGCCGGGATGTCTCCCATGACTAATGCCCAACCCAATGGTGAACCGTTGATGGTTTTAGCCATCCTGACGAGTTTGACTACGGCGATCGGTGTCTTCTCCGTCAACGCCCTGTTAATGCATCATGTGAAACGTACCATTGAGGCGCTGCACAAGCAATTTGACGCCATGGCTAACGGTCATTTTACTGTTCAAGCGAACATTCATGGCGACGATGAACTGGGGAGATTAACTCAACGCTTTCATGACATTTCCCAGGGAATTTTGACCGCTAGCCGCGAAGCCCAAGACCGGGCGACCAAAACCGACGCAGTCCGCCAAAAACTCCAACGCCAGGTGATTCGTCTGTTGGGGGACGTGGAAGGGGCCTCCCAGGGGGATCTGACGGTACAAGCAGAAGTCACCGCCGATGAACTGGGGGCCGTTGCCGATGCCTTTAATCTCACCATTCAAAACCTGCGGCAGATTGTTCTGCAAGTCAAAAATGCTGCTCAGCAGGTCAATAATAACTGTAAAGATAGTGAATCCTTTGCCCGCAACAATTCCAGCGAGGCATTGCGTATGGCGACAGAATTAGGGCTCACCCTAAATTCAGTCAAGCTCATGACCGAATCGATTGAACGGGTTGCGGAAAATGCACGGGAAGCAGAAGCGGTGGCCCAGACCTCGTCCTTAACAGCCCTTAAGGGGGGAGAAGCTGTAGAAAGAACGGTGGGGGGAATTTTACAGATTCGAGAAACCGTTTCGGAAACAGCCCGGAAAGTTAAACGGTTAGCCGAAGCATCCCAGGAAATTGCCAAAATTGTGGCAGTAATTTCCCAAATTGCTTCACGGACCAATCTCTTAGCGTTAAATGCATCTATCCAAGCAGCTAGAGCGGGGGAAGCTGGCCGGGGGTTTGCAATCGTGGCGGATGAAGTACGGCAATTGGCTGATCGGTCCGCTAAATCATTGCAAGACATCGAGCAGATCGTCTTGCAAATCCAAAGTGAAACAGGCTCAGTCATGAAAGCCATGGAAGAAGGGATTCAACAGGTGATTGACGTAACAGATAAGTCAGAGCAGTCCAAACAAGCCTTAGATAACATTATTGAGGTGTCTAATCGCATTAACACCTTGGTGCAATCCATCACGGCTGACACGGTCAAACAACAGGAAAATTCCTGCGCCGTGTCCGAGGTCATGCAATCCATTGAGTCGATCGCCCAAGAAACGTCCCAGGAATCCCAACGGGTGGCAGGGTCTTTACAAACCCTCGTGTCAATTTCCCGAGATTTGTTAACCTCAGTGGAGCGATTTCGGGTTGAACGCAATACGAAAAATTCCCCTTCCATCCCCTATGCAGAAGCAACGGTTACGCCCTAATGTTCATCCCTGGTTCCAACGGTTAATCGCTGCCTTGTTTTTATTGGGTCAGGTTTTTTTGCACATCCTACAGGGACGCATCCATCGCCGAAACACCATCGAGCAGATGAATAGTGTCGGACCGGCCTCCATCTCGATCGCCGCGCTGACGGCAGCCTTTGTGGGCATGGTCTATACCATCCAGATTGCACGGGAATTTATTGAATATGGCGCCACGACAACCATTGGCGGCGTCGTAGCCCTGTCTCTGTCACGGGAATTGGCACCCGTTTTAACCGCGGTGGTGATTGCTGGGCGGGTGGGATCGGCCTTTGCCGCTGAAATTGGCACCATGCGCGTCACGGAACAGTTGGATGCGTTATACATGCTGAAAACCGATCCCATTGATTATTTAGTCGTTCCCAGAGTCATTGCCTGTGCCTTGATGTTGCCTCTATTGACCGTCCTAGCCCTCTTTGTGGGCATGGTGGGGGGGTTAATCGTTTCCAGCAGTCTGTATAGTATTAACCCGGGGATCTTTTTGAATTCCGTGCAAGTGTTTACCGAATTATGGGATGTTTTAAGCGCCCTGATTAAATCAGTGATTTTTGGGGTGATTATTGCCATTATTGGCTGTAATTGGGGCCTAACAACAACAGGGGGCGCAAAAGGGGTGGGAGAATCCACAACAGCGGCCGTTGTTACCTCCCTACTGGCTATTTTTATCAGTAACTTTTTCTTGTCATGGCTCATGTTTCAGGGGGATGTGGGCTGACGGTTGACCCAAGGCGATCGCCAGGATTCAAGCGACCCCCTGGACAGGATAGGCTAAAATCTTTGAGATCATTTTATTGACTGAGTGTTAATGTCCCCTCGCCAACTCAACTTTCTCAGTGCCTTTAGCCTCAGTACGGCGATCGCCGTACTTTATCACCAAGCCTGGGGAGTGGCGCAGCCGGTAGTGTCCCCTGGGCCAGTTGAGGCGACAGACGGCAGTCATGTAACGATTTTTCAAGCCTGTTTTTTAGGACTGGTGCAGGGGGTGACGGAATTTTTACCCATCAGTAGTACTGCTCACTTAAAAGCTGTCCCCGTCGCTTTGGGGTGGGGGGATCCCGGCGTGGCGTTTACCGCGGTCATTCAGTTGGGGAGCATTGCAGCGGTGTTGTGGTATTTCTGGGAAGACTTACGCACCATCACCCAGGGGATTATCAAAGCCGTTACAACCCAAACCTATGATTCCTTTGAGTTCAAATTAGCCTTAGGCATTGGCGTTGGGACGCTGCCCATCGTCTGCTTAGGCTTATTGATGAAGCTACTAATTAACGACTTAGACAAGTCTCCGCTGCGCAGTATGACCATGATCGCCCTGGCTTCCATTGTGATGGCCTTACTGTTAGCGTTGGCAGAAACAGTGGGAACCCACCGTCGTCCGTTTGAGAAATTACGCTGGCAAGATGGGGTACTCATGGGCTGTGCAGAAGCCTTAGCCCTGATTCCGGGGGTGTCCCGGTCAGGGTCAACCTTAACGGCCGGGTTATTCATTAACTTGGAACGGGCCGCCGCCGCTAGATTTTCCTTTCTATTGGGCATCCCAGCCATTACCTTGGCGGGATTGGTGGAATTAAAAGGGGTGCTAGAGACTGATCTTAGCAGCGAGGCAATTTTACCCTTGATCATCGGGGTGATTTCCTCTGCGGTCTTTTCCTATCTGGCGATCGCCTGGCTAATTAAATTTTTACAAAAACAAAGTACTTGGATTTTTGTCTGGTACCGTTTAGCCTTTGGTCTAATTATTTTAATTGGGGGCGTATTCGGCTGGTTACAGCGAAGCTAGGGTACGGCGCTTTTTTCCCTCAAAATCACACCACTCAATCCGGTTGAGACAAGTCATTCTAAGCATGAAAGCATTAATTCTCTCTGGCGGTAAAGGCACCCGCCTACGCCCCCTCACCTATACCGGCGCGAAACAATTGGTGCCCGTGGCCAATAAACCAATTCTTTGGTATGGCATTGAATCCATTGTTACAGCGGGGATTACGGAAATTGGGATTATTATTAGCCCAGAAACCGGTGCTGAAATCCAGTCTGTTACTGGTAGCGGCGATCAATTTGGGGCCAAGCTTACCTATATTCTACAAGACCAGCCCCTGGGGTTAGCCCATGCGGTCAAGATTGCCCAACCCTTCCTGGGAGAATCTCCCTTTGTCATGTATTTGGGGGATAACTTAATCGAAGATGGGCTAGATAAGTTTTTGCACCATTTCCAAAACAATGCGTTGGATTCCTTGATTTTGCTGCGGTCTGTCCCCAACCCTACGGCCTTTGGAGTAGCCACAGTGGACAAGCAAGGGCGGGTGTTGGCCTTGGTGGAGAAACCCAAAGATCCTCCCTCCAATCTGGCGTTAGTGGGACTTTATTTTTTTACCCCCACCATTCATACGGCGATCGCCAATATTACCCCCTCCGCTCGGGGAGAGTTGGAAATTACCGATGCGATCCAATACCTGATCAGTCGTCAACAGGCAGTTGAAGCCTTGGAACTCCGGGGCTGGTGGTTAGATACCGGTAAGAAAGACGACCTTTTGGCTGCCAACCAAATTATTTTAGATTGTCTAGACCCTGGCGATCCCCAAGGTCAAGTGGATGATCAAAGCCAAATTTCTGGGCGGGTGGCGATCGCCGCTGGCAGCCAGATCATTAACAGTGTCATCCGTGGACCGGTGGTGATTGGCGAAAATTGTCGCATTGAAAATTGCTTTATCGGTCCGTATAGTAGCATTGCCAATGGTGTACACATTAAGGGCGCCGACCTCGAACATAGCGTTATTCTAGAAGACGCTCAAATCATTGGCATTCAACAACGGATCGTTGATAGCGTCATTGGCAAAAAGGCCAAGGTCTCCACAGCGGCCCAATATCCCAAAGCCCTCCGCTTTATGATTGGTAACGACTCTCAAGTGGAACTCATTGCACCTCATTCCTGACGGCCACCCTTAACCGCTGATCAATGGAGCCCAAAGCCTTACCGAAAAATATGGCGCGGGAAAGCCCCGTCGTTGACGGCGGGGATGCGCCGTGCGCCTTATCTTCCTTGCTAATGGGTGTTAGTTGCGAAGCCAATTTACACGAGGTATGTTAGCGTAAGACTATGAGAGTTTTAGAATTCAAGCTTAAGGGAAAAGAGGAGCAGTATCGCCGAATCGACGATGCTATCCGAACCGCGCAGTTTGTGCGGAATAAGTCCTTGAACTACTGGATGAACAATAGAGGGGTTGGCAAATACGACCTCAGTAAATATTGTGCCCAGTTAGCCAAGGACTTTCCTTTTGCGAAGGAACTGAACTCAATGG
>JBEAQB010000011.1:0-4834 GCA_041164125.1 Cyanobacteriota bacterium | reverse complement strand
TGCGTTTGGCACCACTAAGAATAAAAGTCCTTGTTCGGATAGTAAGCTACGAACTATCAATAAAAAATCTACTGCATTAGCGACATGCTCTAATACATAAGTTGCAAAAATATAATCGAACTTATTGTTGGGCTTGTAGTCTTCGAACAAGCTATGTACAAATTCAACATCATTGGGTACCCGCTGACGAGTCATCTCGATGAAAGTTGTAGAGCCATCGACTACTACTAAATTATCTACAATTTCATATATCAGTGAGGTCATAAAACCATCGCAGCAGCCGAATTCCAATGCGCGACCTGCTGGCTTAATATAAGGCTTGAAGGCACGGATAGCTAAGCTTTTGATAAGACGATCCTGAGGGCTCTCACTAGTCACATAAGTGTGGATTACACTCTCAAGGAAGTTCATTTCTTCCTCCCTTGGATTAAATGAAGTCATCGTTAGGCTCCTTTAGAAGTTCTAGGATTTTTAGTCTGTTGGATAAGCAATTCGATCATGCTGCAGTCAAAGGTCGGTATACCACATGTCATTGATACCTCGCAACGTTCAGCAAAGCTATCATCAATGAAAATTGCATCGTTCTCACTGATGCAAGCTGATTTTGGTTCTCCTTCTCGCAGATGTATTACCTTGTCGAACAAACCACCTAATCGATATTGAATAAGAGTTTCTGCCAAATTACTACTATGTCGAGTCACTAGTTTTACATATTTGCCCTGATTTATACATTGAAAGATTAATTGTACGATTTCGGTATTGACTTGATTATCAAGAATTAGAGTGTCATCCAAATCGACATAAAGTGTTCCAAAAAATATGGTGTGACGGTAACGATTATATAAAGCACGACTTACTTCAATAGTTCCTGAATTAGTAAGAATAGAGAGAGCTAGACGCTCTTCTTCAAAGATAGTTAGCAACGGAAAATTTACTCCGGTTACACGATGAGTACTCATAGAGCCAGCAATGCGAGGAGCAATTTCAAGTAAGGTTAATTCCCCGGCTGCGTTACGTTTTAGCTGAAAAAACCAAGCACCACGCAACTCAAGAATAGATTGTACTCTCGATGCAATACTTTGTGCTTCTTCCAGAGAAACACCGTAAGTATGAACCGCGATACCATTTCGTGTATCTATACGAAGTCTTGCACCACAGAATAAGATACCTTTTTCACGATCACTAAAGCAGTCTATCGTATACTCTTCATGAGGTAGATATTCACAAATAATCGGTTCTCTAACTTTGCTAATAGCAATTAGTAGTTCTTGTTGATTGTTTACTAACTGAACACCCTGAGAACCTTGACCTTTATCAGGTTTTACAATCAAAGGAAAAGTATTGGCTGTCTCAACTGTATATAGTCGTGGTACACAAACTGCGGATGCCATTTTTTTATAAGTTAGTGACTTAGATCGAGTTACTAAGCAGGTCTCAAGTGAAGGGATCAAAACTTTAGCAGGTATGACTTCTTGATGTCTTGCAAGTGCTACGATTACATCATCATGTGCAGGAAAAATATAATCTATGCAGATCTCTTGACATAAATTCACCAATGATTCTAGCCATTGCTCCTCGCGAATGCTTGGTAATACATAGTATTTATCATATGTAAATAGGGCATGGTGTGATACTAGTTGACCTCCACCAAATATCTCTACCTCTTTACAAGACTGTAGCGATTTATGGATTTCGAGTCCAATTTCGGTTCCTGCAGGGAATACTAAAACTCGCCGTTTTCTCATATTAATTTATCCTTATAAGGTACTTCTTGACCTGAGAGATACTTTTAAAATCATATTCGATCGCGCTGTTCCTGGTGGCATTATTTCGAGCTAAAACCGTGAACTTTTCGTAACTTGCGACAGTATGGGGTGGCAATGCAGAGGAAGCCTCTAATTAAAAACGTATGCAGCGATTCTTCAGGTCTTTTGACGTCAACATGGATAAAATCGCAATCGCCAAGATGGTGATGAGCATTGCCGGTATTCCCCAACCTTGGGTTCTGAGCATAGACCTTACCAACTGGTCATTTGGCACAACCTACTTTAACATCTTGATGCTTTGCGTAGTCTATGAAGGCATCGGCTATCCTCTGATGTGGATGATCGCGTGCCTGTCAGACCGACAAAATCGGCCAAGGAAAAGGTCAACCGGCAATCACTGGCGCTCACCTATTTCGGTCGTTGGCCATCGGCGAGAGACAAATTCTACCCGGAAAACGCTGGGTTTGGGGTCGTCCGGTTTATGTCATTGGCACTCGTCTTGACCCTAATCAAAAATCTAGCACGACTGATACGGTGAGTCATTAGATAGGCAACAAACCGCTGGAATCGCTTACTTTTAAGACCCTCAAACTGCTTAATCGCCGGGCCAGCGAGGGAGACTCCGCAAAGTTCATGGGTCAAGGCACAACTAGGCAACCACCACTGGTCATCGTCCCATGCTATACCTCTAAGAGTGACTAGGGCCTTCCCTCCCTAGACAGCGTGAGATCAACAACAGGGGAACCTGTTTGAGTGCCTGAATCAAGTGTGGGGATGGGTTGGTAATACCGAATCAACCGCGCCAGCAATTGACCGCTCCCATGCCATGCTTGTCTCCTGCGAAGTAACGTAAAGCCGTGCGCTAGCACGGGGTTGTGAACCCATTTTTCTGATGACTCTGCCTGCTGATCGATCATCCCACAATCATGATAATCCCCTGAGCCATGCCGATCCCGCCACTGAGTCAGTGATCGACCCGGGCGATGGGGCGAATTGGGTGGATATGGCCTCAGGGCAGGAATCCGACCCCACTGTCCCCCAAAGCCATCGGCCCCTCGTCCGTCAACGACCAATTTTAAAATCGCCCCAAACGTTAGCCATGGTGGAAAGTGCTTTTCTGGCGAGCACAGTCAGCATTATTTGGCTGATTAATTATTATTTTCCCCTCGGCCCCCTATTACGAATTTTATTTCCCTTACCCCTAGCCTTAGTTTATTTGCGTTGGCAGGCTAAGGCGGCGATTAAGGGCGTTGTGGCAGCAGGATTACTGTTGTCGGTGTTGATGGGGCCCACCCGGAGCATTGTGTTCTTAATTCCTTATGGATTAATGAGTCTACAATTGGGATTTTGCTGGGTGCGTAACGCCCCTTGGGGATTTTCAATTTTAACGGGGGGATTGATTGGGGCATTGGGGTTTTTCTTTCGCTTTTGGTTGTTTTCGATTTTGTTGGGAGAAAATCTGTGGCGTTACGTGATGGTTCAGATTACCAACTTAGTGGATTGGATATTTCTCAAGCTCAATATTCTGGCCCAGCCTGATCTTTGGGTCGTTCAGGGTATCGCAACGTTCATGATTTTGCTGAATAGTCTGATTTATATGGTGGCGGTGCACTTGGTGGCGTTGTTGATTTTAGACCGCTTGGGAAATCCTATTCCCCGTCCTCCCCAATGGCTAAAGGTGATTTTGAGCTATGAGGAGTGAACCCCCTTTTGACCCAATGGGATAGGGTCGGCATTAAAGACTGGCTGAGATGGAATGCATCCACCCCTAAAATGGTTCGATCGCCGGCGGCAAATATCCCTGCTTGGGCATGCCACCAGGCCCCAGCGGCAACCCGTTGTCCCCAGGGTTGCTGAGATGGTTGCGCGAGTAAGCCCCCCATTAAGCCGGTTAACACATCGCCACTTCCCCCTCTCGCAAGCGCTTGGGTACTCTCTTGGATCAACCAAATTTGCCCGACCGGGGTGGCGATCGCCGTTTTTGCCCCTTTTAACAAGACAATCGTTTGACTGGATTGGGCCGCCCTGTGCACGGCCTGGAGGCGATCGCCCTCATAAAGTCCGGGAAAAAGACGGTTAAATTCCCCTAAATGGGGCGTTAGAATCGTTGGCGCAGCACGGAGGGCAAGGCGGGGCAATAATGCCCGTTGGGCGACTTGGTTCAGTCCGTCAGCATCGATAATTAGGGGACACCGGGCTGGTAATACCGCTTCCACCAGTAAGCCAGACTGGAGAGTACAGCCGGGTCCCACCGCGATGGCCGTATAGGGGGAAAGATCGGGATTGGCTAAGGCGGCGATCGCCCCAGTATCCGTTTCCGGGCACCCTATCACCAACGCGTCTGGACATTGGGCATGGAGGAGGGGCTTGATGCTGTCGGGAACGGCGATCGTCATCATGCCAACCCCACTGGCCCGTGCGCCTAGGGCCGTTAGTAAGGCAGCGCCTGCATACTGTTGGGAACCACACACCAATAACACATGACCCTGTTGATATTTATGGGTCACCGGTGGACGGTTGAATGGTAATGCTTGCTGGGCGAGGGGGGGCGTGATAATTTGCACAGCATCCACTTGCGCTAAAACCGCCGCGTAAGCTGGGTCGGGAATCCCAATATCCAGTAACGTCGTCTGACCACAATAGGCCAGCGCCTCATCTTGAAAATACGCCCGTTTCCAAAGTCCTAAGCAAAAACTGTGTTGGGCCTGCACCGCTGTGCCTAGCACTTGCCCCGTATCGGTGTGTAACCCCGATGGCAAGTCGATACTCACCACCGGTAGCGATAATTGGTTCAGCTCATTGACCTGATGGGCTATTGTCCTGGTGAGGGGGCGAGTTAAGCCAGTGCCAAACAGTCCATCCACCCAAAAATCACAGTCTCCAAAATCTGCCACTGATTCGCCCCAAACGATGCCCACGGCTTTGGCATAATTAGCATGGCTTTGGGTGAGGGGCTTCAGCCGTGATAACGGCATCACCAGTTTGACCTGATAACCCTGTAGCTGTAATTCCCGGGCCACCACCAATCCATCACCGCCGTTATGGCCAGGGCCCACTAAAATTCCCAC
>JBEAQB010000010.1:0-5094 GCA_041164125.1 Cyanobacteriota bacterium | reverse complement strand
AAATTAAGCTTAAATCTATCTAAGGTTTAATTTACTTGCTCTTAGGGACTAAGCCAAAATGTGGTAGTGCAGTTTATAGCAAAAAAACAAAATTTCGTCATCAGTAACGAAATAAGACTTTTTGCTATCCTGCTTATCGCTGTTCTTTATTTAACCACTATTGCAGTGTAATCTGAGGAAAATTGTTAGTGAATACTCGGCATTTGAAGACTGATTTTCTTGTCGTTGGTGGTGGCACCGCTGGAACAATGGCAGCGATTAAAGCTAAACAAGCCAACCCAGAAAGTGACGTTCTAATTTTAGAAAAAGCCAATATTCGTCGGAGTGGGGCGATCGCCATGGGCATGGATGGTGTCAACACCGCCGTTATCCCTGGTAACTCCACCCCTGAACAATATGTCCGTGAAATCACCATTGCCAACGATGGTATTTTGAACCAAAAAGCCGTCTATGAAACGGGTCGCCTTGGATTTGAGGTGATTCAAGAATTAGAAAGCTGGGGCGTCAAATTCCAAAAAGACCACGCCGGGAACTACGACCTCAAGCAAGTCCATCGTGTCGGCAAGTATGTTTTACCGATGCCTGAAGGCAAAGATCTCAAAAAAATCCTCTCCCGTCAGGTTAAACGGCATAAGGTCAAGGTCACTAACCGGGTCATGGCAACCCGGGTCATGGTGCAAAATGGCCGCGTAACGGGGGCCGTTGGCCTAGATGTCCGTAGTGGCGACTTTGTCGTGATTCAAGCCAAAGCCGTCGTCCTGTGTACGGGGGCCTGTGGTCGCTTAGGACTCCCCGCGTCTGGATACCTCTATGGAACCTATGAAAACCCCACCAATGCAGGGGATGGCTACTCCATGGCCTATCATGCTGGCGCAGAATTAACCAATATTGAGTGCTTCCAAATCAACCCCTTAATTAAAGATTACAACGGTCCTGCTTGTGCCTATGTCGCCAGTCCATTTGGGGCTTATACCGCCAATGCGGAAGGTCATCGCTTCATTAGCTGCGATTACTGGAGTGGTCAGATGATGCTGGAAATCTGGAAAGAACTCAACTCCGGCAAAGGTCCCGTCCATCTCAAAATGTACCATCTCGATGAAGACACCATCTCTGAGATTGAATCCATTCTTTGGGATAATGAACGCCCTAGCCGAGGACGTTTTCACGAAGGACGGAATGAAAACTACCGCTCCCATGGCGTGGAAATGAACATTTCTGAAATTGGCCTGTGTAGCGGTCATAGTGCCTCTGGCGTTTGGGTCAACGAAAAAGCAGAAACCACCGTTCCTGGACTTTATGCAGCGGGTGACATGGCCAGTGTGCCCCACAACTACATGATCGGGGCCTTTGTCTATGGACGTATCGCGGGCGAAAATGCCATGGACTATCTTCAGGGCTTAGACCACATCGAACCCGATGCTGAGTTCCTGGCCGCCGAGAAAGAACGACTATACCGTCCCTTGCAACTGCCCGATGGTATTCCCCATACCCAGGTCGAGTACAAGCTACGTCGCTTGGTCAACGATTACCTCCAACCCCCTAAGTCTCCCCATAACATGGACATTGGTCTGACCAAATTCATCGCCTATGAAGAAACCTTGGAGATGATGGGTGCCCGTGATCCCCACGAATTAATGCGCTGCATGGAAGTTCACTTTATCCGTGATTGTGCAGAGATGGCTGCTCGTGCATCTCTCTATCGCAAAGAAACCCGTTGGGGACTTTATCATTACCGTCTGGACTATCCCGAGAAAAATAACGATGAGTGGTTCTGCCACGTCAACCTCAAGAAAAATAGTGCCGGTATGATGGAACTGTTTAAACGTCCCGTTGAACCCTATATTGTCGATGTGAACCTTGAAACCGAGGTTTATGACGTCGCCGTGCGTTAACCCTACTCCCTGGAACGCTCCTCCCCTGGAGCAATCATTCCTTTTTCCCCTTGACGTTGCTTCTTATCTAGAATTTCCTATGGCTTTAACCACCCAACGCGTTGATGTTCCCGTCATTGTTGACGAATCCAAATGCCTCGAAAAATGTGTGGCTTGTATTGAGGTCTGTCCTCTAGATGTTTTGGTGAAAAATCCCGAAACCGGTAAAGCCTATATGAAATATGACGAATGTTGGTTTTGCCTGCCCTGCGAAAAGGAATGTCCCACCAATGCCATCACCGTTCAGATTCCTTTCATGCTCCGCTAACCTGCGTCCCTCGTTAAACAGCATCACAATCAAAGCAACCCTAGATAATCGCCAATGCATACCACTGATATGGATCCGGAAGTCGCTCAATGGGTCGACCTGTTACGCTCCCCTGAGCTTGAAAACCGCTTAGTTGCCGTTAAGGCGCTACAGCATCTCGGCGATGAGGATGCCATTGAAGCCTTCATTGAAGCCTTACGGGATGAAAACGTGATGGTGCAGAAAATTGCTGTCACCGCCCTCTGGGAGTTTGCCAATCCCGTCGCCATTCCCGCCTTGCTGGACTGTCTCAGTTCTTCCCATGATGAGGTTCGCGAAGAGGCCCTCTCTGCGCTCAAAGAGTTGGTTTCCACTGATGACCTGATGAGGCTTCTAGATGCCTTGCAACAGGACGACATTAACCTGCAAATTAATGTCCTGATTCTGTTACGCAAGATTCATGACGCCCAGGCATTACCTTTCATTATGCCCTTCTTTGAATCACCCCATCCCGAGTTAAGAGTCGCGGCGATCACCACCCTACGGTACCTTAATCAAGTAGTGCGCTGTGAACCAGCTTTAGCCTTAGCCCAAGATCCCGTCGATAGTGTCCGTCGTTCAGCAACTCTGACGTTGGGACATCTTAGTGATTCTGCCGTTGTCCCTACCCTGTGCCAGCTCCTAACTCAAGATCCCGATTGGCAAGTTCGTCGTAATGCCGCCCAATCCCTTGAGCTCATTGCCAGTCCGATGGCGATCGATGCCTTAATTACTGCCCTCGAAGACGCAGAATGGCAGGTGCGCAAGTTCACCGCCCGTGCCCTTCAGAAGGTAACAGCGGCCAACGCATTACCCGCTTTGATTAAGGCCCTTTCCGATGAATACTCTGATGTGCGTCGGGATGCGGCCACTGCCTTAGGTTACTTAGGAGACCCCAATGCGTTGCCAGCTCTCCAACAGACCCTAGACGACCCCGATATGGACGTGCGCATCTTCTCCCAACGTGCCATCGATAAAATTCAGGTATCTTTGTCCCCAACGTCCCATGCCTAATCATCCATCCCCGTTCCATCGTGCTGATTCATCCCCTAACCCTGAATCTCCCTTGAGTGATCCTAAACTGTTGGCGCGTAAAGCCGAGGTGATTGCTTTACTCAAAAAAATTGAGGAAAGTAATCTTCACAAAGACGTCGTTTCCCTAGGAATGGTGCGCAACCTCCGGGTGGTTGACGATTACATCTATCTGCGCCTCTATGTGGGATCACACCAGTACACTCTCCAAACGGACATTCAAAACAGTTTATCTCAACTATCCTGGTGTAAAAAAGTCTATGTCCAGCTTTGTACCGTACCGGGGGTACGCACAACCATTGCTGTTTCCAGTGGCAAAGGAGGGGTTGGCAAATCAACGACGGCGGTGAACCTTGCTGCCGCCTTAACAAAAACTGGGGCGAAAGTTGGCTTACTAGATGCAGATATTTATGGACCTAATGTCCCTCAAATGTTGGGTTTAGGAGAGTCAACGGTACACGTTAAAGAGACGCCGGCCGGCCAGCGCTTTGTCCCCCTAGAAGCCCATGGCATTAAATTAATGTCCGTGGGGTTATTGGCAGCCAAGGATCATCCCTTGGCATGGCGCGGTCCGGTGATGCACAAGATCCTCACTCAATTTATCCATGACGTTGAGTGGGGGACATTAGATTACCTGTTGATTGATCTACCACCGGGAACAGGGGATGCTCAAATCACTATTATCCAAGAAAGTCCCATCTGTGGGGTGGTCATGGTGACAACCCCCCAACAGGTTGCCGTGTCCGATGTGCGTCGCAGCGTTTCCATGTTCCGACAAGTTGGGGTTCCAGTACTGGGATTGATAGAGAATATGAGTTACCTGCTGTGCGGTCATTGTGGTGAGCCGACGCCCATTTTTGGCCAGGGAGGAGGCCAGCAAATCGCCGCAGAACTGCACGTTCCGTTGTGGGGACACGTTCCTATCGACCCTCACGTTTGTGAGTCGGGAGATAGGGGAAAACCACTGCCGTTAAAAATGCCTGATGCTCCCTTAAGCCAAATCTTTGCAGAAATTGCGATCGGCATTAATCAAACTTTTGGATTATCAACCATCCCAGAACCAACATTGCAAATGGCGACCTAAAACAGACTCAAGGCTGTTACGCAGTCAGCCAGAGTGGGTCAATCGAAAGCAAAGAAGGATTTTGGCTATGGATGGTAGAGATTGGCTGATGGGCATCGGTTTAGTGATCATGGCCGGGGTAACCCGTGGTTTTTCCGGGTTTGGCTCAGCAATGATTCTCGCACCTGGACTCAGTCTTCTCTTCAATCCCCAACAGGTAGTCGCGACGGTTATTTTATTAGAAATGACAGCGTCTGTTGGTCTTGTCCCTGAAGCACTGACTAAAACCAAGTGGCAAAAAGTTCTGCCGATGGTCTTTGCGGCCATTGTGATGATACCCATGGGAGCTTACTTTCTAGTTCTACTGGATCCACTGTTGATGCGTCGCATTATTGGCGGATTAATTCTGATTTTCGTTGTGTTACTGCTTTTTGATAAACACGTTGCGTTTAAACCCGGTATTGTCCTGAGTTCCGGCATTGGAGCCTGCAGCGGATTTCTGACAGGATTAACCGGCATGGGGGGACCACCAGTGGTTCTGTATGAGCTATCGGGAAGAGAAACCGCCGCCGCCAACCGAGCCAACCTGATTAGTTTCTTCGCTCTAACTCAATTCGTTGCCCTAGTCTCTTATTGGTTGCAAGGGATTTTGTCTATTCTAGTATTACGGCGCTTCTTAATTTTACTTGTCCCCTTTTTAGTGGGGTTAATGATGGGACGTTTCCTATTTAAATG
Organism: Cyanobacteriota bacterium; assembly: GCA_041164125.1. Classification (GTDB taxonomy): domain Bacteria; phylum Cyanobacteriota; class Cyanobacteriia; order Cyanobacteriales; family Microcystaceae; genus Synechocystis. The sequence continues at coordinate 47 of JBEAQB010000010.1, read as the reverse complement.
GGTGAGCGAGTCTGTTTTTCACAAGGTTGTTTTAGGACTATTAGTTG
>JBEAQB010000009.1:0-3495 GCA_041164125.1 Cyanobacteriota bacterium | reverse complement strand
TTTGCCAAACTGAAGCAATATCGAGCGATTGCCACCCGCTACGATAAACTGGGCGACACCTTTCTCAGCGCCATTTACATGGCCGCATCCGTCATCTGGCTTATTTGATGACACGCCCTAGAACCTTGGTTTCTCCTACCCCCTCTCGGGGGCGTATCATGGGAGTTAATTCGGACGTGCCCCGCCCTACTCGCTAACTGCAATCTTTTAGCTAAAAGGTTGCGTGAGGCATTGAGGGCGAGCCTTCTTTCGCCATCTAGGTAAAGCGCGGTGTCATACAATAGGGGCAATCAAGCCATTCCTGCTGTAATTGGGCGTGACAAACCTGACAGGTCAAGGAACTCTGCCGTTTTGCTCGTAATTCTGCTTCTAACCCTGTATCAGTAAACGTGACTCGTTTGACCTCTTCTAAGGTCGTGTATCCTTCCTGCACTAGGTTGAGGCTGTAAGCTAACAGGGTCACCATTCCCTCCGCCACCGCCTGCTCTTTAAGGCGATCTGTTGTTGCCCCCTGATTAATCAATTCCGTAATTGCCTCCGTATTCTGCATCACTTCATAGACGCCGACCCGACCTTTGTAACCCTCCCCGCCGCATTTCTGGCAGAGTCGGCCTTGGTCCCGAGCCGCTTGAATTTGATCGGGGTTGAGGGTATTGGCTTTATAAATGGTTAATGCCTCTTCGCCGGCAACGGCAAAACCGAACCGGGATAATTCCGCCTTGCTGGGATTATAGGCAATCCGACAATCAGGACACACTTTTCGGACTAGGCGCTGGGCTAATACCCCTAGCAAGGCGCCAGCGACCATAAAAGGCTCCACGCCCATCTCGTTAAGACGGGCGATCGCCCCAGCCGCATCATTAGTATGCAAGGTTGTTAACACCAAATGCCCTGTTAACGCTGCTTGGATCGCAGTTTTTGCTGTTTCCCTGTCCCGCGTTTCTCCGATAAAAATAATATCGGGATCTTGACGCATAAAAGCCCGCAAAATAGACGAAAAGTCCAGGCCTTTTTCCCGAATCACCTGCACCTGGGTAATCCCTGGTAAAGTATACTCAATCGGATCTTCCGCCGTATTAATGTTGACCCTTGGACTATTTCGTTCAGACAACACAGAATACAACGTAGTCGATTTGCCAGACCCGGTCGGCCCCGTCACGAGCAATAAACCGTAAGGCCTAGTGGCAAGATCGCGCATAATCTGTAGGGTATCTGAGTGAGTAATTAAAAAGTCCAAGCCCAATTGGGTGACCGTATTATCCAAAATCCGCAAGCAGACCTTTTCCCCATAGCGACTTGGAATCGTATTGACCCGAAAATCCACCTTACGACCCTGATACAGCCTACGGATTTTGCCATCTTGGGGCGCTCGGCGTTCGGCGATATCCATATCCGCCATGATTTTGAAACGGGCCACCACCGCCGGGGTAATTTGTTTGGGCAGTGGGTCAAAAGCCTGACTTAAGACCCCATCTTGGCGGAAACGAACTCGGAGCACGTCTTCATGGGGTTCAATGTGAATATCTGATGCCCCTTCATACAAGGCTTTGGCAAGAATTTTATTGACTAAATTGATCACTGGCGCTGAGAGAGCGTCATTAGAATCAAGGTCTTTATCGGCATTATCCTCATGACGATTGTCCTCCTGCAGGTTCATCTCCAGCGACCCAACGATATCCGTTAGATCGCTCAGAACATCAAGGGATTTTTCCTTGTCTTTAAGCGCCTGTGCTTCTTCTCGTTTATTTTTAAGGCTGAAATATTGTTCAATTAGCCGGTTAAAATCCTCTGGGATGATCACTAAACGTCTTAGATTCCAGCCTTTTGCCCGCAAAATTCGATTCAACTCATCCTGGGCAACTAAGTTATCTGGATCAACCATTGCCACCAAGACGTTGGGGGGGTCGGCATCCTGCCGGGTCAAAGGAATGAATTTAAAACGACGACAAATTTCCAAAGGAAAGAGAGTATCAATCAGTTCCACCATGGCATGGGTTTCAACGGGGGCCACTTCCGGATCGAGGCTATCAACGCCGTAAAGAACCTTGAGCTCAAACAGTTGGTGCTTTTTGTACTGACGCAATAACTCTGGCGACAACGCCCGTCCGGTGATAGCTTGAATTTCGGCCGGTAGGGGACGTCCGCTTTTTTGGGCTTGGGCGAGGGCTTGGCGTAACTGTTCCGCTTCAATATGCCCCCCGGCTACCAGTTGATTGCCAAAAGGTGAGAAATAATGACGTAGGGCAATAGCTCGACTGTTTTTAGCAGAGGAGAAATCAGAAGAAGAAAATGACATGATAGGTTCCCCTAGATGCGTATCGTAGGCTGTAGGGCACTTTCCGTTAATACCAAAAAAGGAAAACAGTGAGTGTCCCCAATCTCAAGGTAGCGGATTGGGGGGATAGCGAGGTAAGGGAAGGGGCACTTGAGGGGGATCCCCAAGGTCGAGTCAGAAATGTAGAGAGACAAGCTCCAAAGTGCAGGAATCCATCAAAGGACTCAAGTTCAACGTAATACCCTTAAATACAAGGTTTCCGGTAAACCACCCGGGAAAAAGTATTGCATCGCCGGGCACAACCACCCCCATTCCTCTTCATCAGAAACGTACCAATAGCCCCCAAACTCGGAGTTTTGACGTTGAATGCGGAGGTGAATGCCAGGAAAGGGGTGAGCACTAAAAATTAGTTGAAAGCTTTCCCCTGCTTTGGGTTCAACCCCTAAGTATTTCTGAGCTAGTTGGGTCAAGATGGTATTGGTTCCGGCGATAAACGGTTCGGCATACAGTCCTAGGTGGGGAGCGTCAAAGGCCCAAGTACGCCCCAGCCAATAGGGTTGTATGCTAAACAGACTATTTTGCGGTGGAGATTGTAACAACATAAGCAATGGCTAATGGAAAAATCGGGATAAAATAGCGGCTAAAGTAAGTACGATTCAATGATCCGGGCAGTCATGACGCCGTTGTCATTTCAACCTTCCTTTGTTTTACCCTTATGCTGGAAAATAACTTTTCCAAAATTTTCAAGCGGCTATAATCAGACCGACTTCCGGGGCGTCAAACACCCAGGTGTTACCCTGCCAGTGGGATTGGATAGAAAAAAGACTATTGTTGATCATCACAATTGCGGTGGTGCCGATCTAGCAGGTATGCAGGGATTGTCAAGAGAAGTGTGTCAGGAAGAAATCAGAGAGGAAAACGGTCAGGAAATTCAATGGCAAAGCGGTTGAGAGCCGCCTTCCAATGATGGATAGGCATAGTCCATTCTTTAGAAATATTGTCTAAAGCCAGATAAAAAACCTTAAGAGCGGATTCATCGGTAGGAAAAGAGCGACGGTGCTTTAAAACCTTGCGAAAAGTCATATTCAGAGACTCAATAGCATTGGTGGTGTAAATGACCCGACGAATATCGTCAGGAAAGGCAAAGAAAGGAATAATGCCTTGCCAATGGGAAAGCCAGGACTTGGAAATGACCGGGTAAGACTGGTCCCAACGCTCCC
>JBEAQB010000008.1:0-11228 GCA_041164125.1 Cyanobacteriota bacterium | reverse complement strand
TCGCGGTGAGATCGGCGTTATTTTAATCAACTTGGGACAGCAGCCCTTTACCGTTAAGGCGGGCATGAAAATTGCCCAAATGGTGATTGCGCCAGTTTTAACCGTACAGGTGGCAGTCGTCAACGATCTTGCTGACAGTCAACGGGGCCAAGCGGGCTTTGGCTCCTCTGGGATTTAGAATAAAAAGTACCGCTGGGCCATGGGTAATACTTGGGCCGGTTCACAGGTCAGCAATTGTCCATCCGCCCGCACTTCATAGGTTTCGGGATCGACCTCTATGTGGGGTAAGTAATCATTTAATTTCAAATCCTTTTTGGTCAAGCCCCGGATCCCCTTGACCCCAACCACGGGTTTTTGTAACCCTAGTTGCTTGCCAATGTCCTTCTTCGCGGCCTTACGGGACACAAACGTTAAACTCGTTGCGGCGATCGCCCCGCCATAGCTGGCAAACATTGGTTGCATGTGAATAGGTTGGGGAGTAGGAATACTGGCATTGGCGTCCCCCATTTGGGCATAGGCAATCATGCCGCCCTTAATCACCAATTCTGGTTTAACCCCGAAGAAACTCGGTCGCCAGAGGCAGAGGTCAGCGAGTTTGCCCACTTCGACGGAACCAATCTGCTCCGAGACACCATGGGTAATCGCGGGATTAATGGTGTACTTAGCAACGTAGCGTTTAGCCCGAAAATTGTCGTTATTGCCGGTTTCTTCGCTCAATTGCCCCCGTTGTACTTTCATCTTATGGGCCGTTTGCCAGGTCCGCAGAATAACTTCCCCCACCCGTCCCATGGCTTGGGAGTCGGAGGAAATCATACTGAAGCCCCCCAGATCGTGCAGGATATCTTCCGCAGCGATGGTTTCCCGGCGGATACGAGATTCGGCAAAGGCGACATCTTCGGGAATATTGGGATCAAGGTGGTGACAGACCATCAACATATCCAGGTGTTCTTCCAAGGTGTTGACGGTATAGGGACGGGTCGGGTTGGTGGAGGACGGTAGAACATTCAATTCTCCACAAATTTTGATAATGTCGGGGGCATGGCCACCACCGGCCCCTTCGGTGTGGTAGGTATGAATGACACGATTTTTTAAGGCCGCAATCGTGGTTTCCACAAAACCGGCTTCATTGAGGGTATCGGTGTGGATGGCGACTTGAACATCATAATCCTCCGCCACACTCAAGCAAGTGTCGATCGCCGCTGGAGTCGTGCCCCAATCTTCGTGGAGTTTCAGGCCAATCGCGCCCGCCTTGACCTGTTCGACTAACCCCTCGGGTTGACTGGCATTCCCCTTACCCAAAAAGCCGAGGTTAATCGGAAAGGCATCGGCCGCTTGTAACATTCGCTGAATATTCCATTCCCCGGGGGTGCAGGTCGTCGCATTGGTGCCCGTTGCGGGGCCTGTGCCGCCCCCCATTAAGGTCGTAATCCCTGAGGCGATCGCCGTTTCTATTTGTTGGGGACAAATAAAGTGCACATGGGCATCGATGCCCCCCGCTGTTAAAATCATGCCTTCACCGGCGATCGCCTCTGTCGCTGGCCCGATAATAATGGTGACATTGTCTTGAATATGGGGATTGCCCGCTTTACCAATGGCACAAATCCGTCCATCCTTAATCCCCACATCTGCTTTGACAATCCCCCACCAATCTAAAATCAAGGCATTGGTGATCACCACATCGACTGCCCCCGCCGCCCGACTCAGGGGAGATTGTCCCATTCCATCCCGAATGACCTTGCCCCCGCCGAATTTCACCTCATCACCATAGGTCGTGAAATCCTGCTCTACTTCAATCAATAGTTCCGTATCCGCCAAGCGCACCTTATCGCCCACTGTCGGACCAAAGGTATGGGCATAGCTGTGGCGATCCATGCGATAAGTCATAACAATAATTTGGGGCGAAGTTTCCCAAATTATAAAAGTTCTTAGGACACCGGCGACAGTATTTGCGAGAACAGGAAGACTTTCTCCTTAAACCACCGTGGCGAGCCAATCAATCATGTATTGGTTAACGGTTTCTGGTTGCTCATCGTGGGGGCAATGTCCCGCACCGGGGAGGGCATGAAAAGCGCTGCGGGGATCGGTGGTGGCCCGTTGTTGATAAAGCCCTGCAGCCCGAATGGGGGTCCAGGGATCAGTTTCTCCCCATAACACCAGGAGAGGCTGTGTCACCTGCTCCAGGAGGAGATGGGGGGGCAATCCAGCTGGGGCAGTCAAAATTGAGGCAAACACCTTAGCTGCATTGGGATGGCAAGAAGGTTCATATAACATGGCGACTAGATCGTCAGTTACCGCTTGGCGATCGCCGTAAACCTGATAAAGGGTTTGACGGATGCGGGCTTTACGTCTGACTTGGTTAAACAAGATGGGGCCGACCAAAGGTGAAGCCACTAAACGGGTAAAACTGCCCATAACGACATTGAGAGGAAAGGGCAGTTCTTCGGGACGATGGTTTAGGCCCCCCGCGGCATTGAGTAATACCCCGGCGATCGCCAACTCGGGCCTTTGAGCCATGACCATTAATGCCAATAAGGCGCCGATGGAATTGCCGACCCACACAGTGGGTTGTTGAATTTTCTCCTGCCAAAAAGCGGTTAATTGTTCTAACCAAAGGTCGAGGCTGTAGTCTAAAACCGGTTTGTCTGACGCACCAAAGCCCAGTAAATCTAACGCATAAACTTGATAGCCTGCCTTTGCCAGGGGACTAATGTTTTTACGCCAGTGGCCAATGGAAGCCCCAAAGCCGTGAATCAAAACCAGCGGTTGACCTTCCCCCTGGACGGTGTAGCAGATTTGATGATCGCCCCAGAGCCAGGTTTGGGGTTCTAAGGCGTATTGACTGGCGATCGGGGTGGCGGTAGGAACAGAAGCAGTCATAACTTGTTAAAACAGATATAAGTAGACCGGGGTTGAAAATTGTAAGATCCCCCCGCCTATCAGCACCCCCCTTGTCAAGGGGGGCTGGGGGGATCGAGCACAAAACTAATCTTCTATTTAATTACAATTAGGTACTTAGCCATAAGTTAACACTCGGTTTAACTTTTAGCCCAGCCCCCTGACTTCAACTTTCTCCTAACGTCTATGGACTTTTCCAGTAAAATTGGGTCGGATTCATGCAACCCATTTCGCTGTCATTTTTGAGATCTCCCTGATGGAAAAACTATACGAAGGTAAAGCTAAAATTCTTTATCCCACCACTGACCCTGATGTGTTACTGACGGTCTTTAAGGATGACGCTACAGCGTTTAATGCACAAAAAAGAGGGCAGATTCAGGGAAAAGGGGAGATAAATTGCCGTATTTCAGCGGCCTTATTTGGTTGGTTAGACTCCTTAGGGATTTCAACCCATTTTATTGACTGCCCTGACGCTCATCAGATGCGGGTCAAAGCAGTGTCTATCATTCCCCTGGAAGTCGTGGTTCGCAATATTGCGGCGGGCAGCCTATGCAAGCAAACGGGGTTGACCGAAGGGACGTCACTGCCTTTTCCCCTCGTGGAATTTTATTTAAAAGATGATGCCCTTGGGGATCCCCTGTTGACTTGGGAGCGAGCATTGGTGTTGAATTGCACTGATGAAGCGGGGCTGCAAGACCTAAAACGTCTGGCTTTACGGGTGAATGGATATTTACAAACTTTTTTTAGTCAGTGCGATATCACCTTGGTAGATTTTAAACTGGAATTTGGCCGCGATCGCCAAGGGGAAATTTTATTAGCGGACGAGATTAGCCCCGATACCTGTCGATTATGGGACAATCAAGTCAGTGATCCCCAAGCACGAGTACTGGATAAAGACCGGTTCCGACGGGATTTAGGGCAGGTTGAGTCGGCTTATCAAACGGTTCAAGCTCGGGTGCTTGCTCAGACCCATCAACTGCAACCCTGATATCCCCTTGGAACCTTCCAAGGGTTTTCTAGTCAACCAACCAGTTGAGAACCTTGCACAGTTCCCTTGTCAGGATGCCAACGGAACTTGATAATAAGCAAGCAATCGCCGCGAAACTTGAGCCATGCGTGGCATTGAATTTGGGGAGTTAGACCCCTTTTTTATATTTCGTTTATTGGCTTGAATTTGGGTGTCAGGACGTGTCAAACCAGAACAAAAGCGTGACTCTTTCTCCGTATTATCGACTTCTTTTATTCACCAGTGGTCTGGTTGTGGGGGCGGTACCGGCCCAAGCAACTCAATCGGCTATTGCCACCAGTTTTTTAGCAGAGGAGTCTCTTGTCCAGCTGTCCTTTGTGGCTGAGGAGACAACAGCGGCGATCGCCAACGCTTTCCCCGCTGAGTCCCCGGTTTTCTCCCCTAACCAAACGCTTTTGGCCCAAACCCCGCCAGAGGGGGAAACGGTGAACACCAACGATAGTCCCCCCCCCAGTGGCGAAAATACAGACGCATCTGACCCGCCAGCGTCTTCTCCCAGTAATGCCCCTTCCCCACCAGTAGAGGGGCAACCGAGCTCTAGCGATACCCTCCCCCGTTTTACCCCCGCTAAGCCGACGCCTAGTCAAGAAACACCTCAAGAACCCCGTGTTTTAGTGAGTGAAGTGGTGATCACAGGGGTGAGTGAAGCATTGGAGTTATTGGTTTATAACACAATCCGGACAGAACCCGGACGGACGACCACCCGGAGTCAACTCCAAGAAGACGTTAACGCTATCTATGCCACGGGGTTTTTTAGCAATGTTAAAGTCTTACCATCCGATACCCCCCTGGGGGTCCGGGTGACCTTTGAGGTTCAAGCTAATCCCATCTTGACGGGGATCGAAATCGAAACGGTGCCGGCGATCGCCGATGGCAAAGATCGGGTTTTACCCCAAGCCGTTGTCGATGAAACCTTTTCAGATCAATATGGTCGCATCCTTAACCTACGGGACTTACAAGAAGGGATCAAGGAAATTAACGAATGGTATTCTAGCCAAGGCTACGATTTAGCCCAAGTGGTGGGATCTCCCCAAGTCAGTCGCGACGGTACCGTGAAATTAATCATTGCCGAAGGGGTCGTTGAAAATATTCAAGTCCGCTTTTTTGATGCCGAAGACGAGCCCGCTAATGGCAGGACTCGGGATTTCATTGTCACCCGAGAAATGCAGCTTAAACCGGGTGATGTGTTTAACCGCAACATTGCCCAAACGGATTTACAACGGGTTTACGGTTTAGGCTTGTTTGAGGATGTCCGTCTCTCTTTCACCCCAGGGACAGATCCCCGGGAGGTCATTGTCAATGTGGATGTGGTCGAAGGCAATACGGGGTCGGTGGCGGCCGGGGCTGGTATTAGTAGCACCAGTGGCTTATTTGGCACCCTGAGTTACCAAGAGAAAAACCTGGGGGGTAACAACCAAACCCTGGGCACCGAATTCCAATTAGGACAACGGGAATTATTATTTGACGTGAGTTTCACCGATCCTTGGATTGGGGGCGATCCCTACCGTACTTCCTATTCTGCGAATGTTTTTCGTCGTCGCACAATTTCCTTGGTATTTGATGGCAATGACTCTTCCATCCGGACATTAAATGGGTTTGACAGTCCCCGAATTGTTCGCACCGGCACTGGGGTTACCTTCTCTCGCCCGATCGCTGATGATGTGTTTACACCACCTGATTGGCGGCTGTCTGCTGGGATTGGCTATCAAAATGTGCGGGTCGTCAATGCGGATGGCGACCTCTCTCCCTGGTCTGCCCCGCTCAATGGTTTCGACTCTCAACCCTTATCATTTAGTCCCAACGGCGTGGACGACCTCATTACTCTCTCCTTCGGGGCATCCCAGGACAATCGGAACAGTTCAATCCAGCCCACCAGTGGCTCGATTGTGAGATTTGGGGCTGAGCAGACCGTGCCGTTTGGTTCGGGTAGCATTGCGATGACTCGGTTGCGGGGAACCTATAGTTATTACATTCCTGTAAACTGGTTAGACTTGACCGGCTTTGGCTTTACCGAATCCACCCAGCCCCAAACGATAGCGCTCAACGTCCAAGCAGGGACAATTCTTGGTGATCTCCCTCCCTATGAAGCCTTTGTTTTAGGGGGAAGTAACTCCGTGCGAGGGTATGCCGAAGGAGAATTAGGCAATGGTCGCAGTTATTTTCAAGCGACGGCGGAATATCGCTTCCCCCTCATTTCTCCTGTGGGAGGCGCATTGTTTGTGGACTATGGCTCCAACCTTGGTTCCCAAGGCGCTGTCCCCGGTTTTCCGGCAGTTATACGGGGTCTACCAGGTTCCGGTGTAGGCTATGGTTTTGGGGTCAGAATTCAATCACCTGTGGGGCCCATTCGGATTGACCTCGGTTTTAAAGGAGACGGAGATTCCCGCATTAATTTTGGTATTGGAGAAAAATTCTAGGCTGGCGCTGTTAACTGTTTGGCAAAACACTCATGAGGAAAACGTTACGGGCTGAAGTTGAGGTGACGGGCATCGGGCTGCATTCAGGTGCCCACACAACGGTAACCTTATGCCCAACGACCGTCGGCCAAGGTCGCTGTTTTCAACGGGTCGATCTGGCAGGTCAACCGATCATTCCTGCGGACTTGACGCGGGTGCGCGAAGCCATGCTCTCAACGGAGTTGGGAAATCCCCCCGCCACGGTGAGAACGGTCGAACATCTACTGGCCGCGTTGGGGGGGGTAGGGGTTGATGATGTTCTCATCACAATCGATGGTCCAGAGGTGCCCCTATTAGATGGGTCGGCTCAGGACTGGTTAACGGCGATCGCCAGCGTCGGTCTGGTCTCTCAAGAATTCACCGACCATCAACCGTCAATTACCCTCTCAGAACCGATCGTTTGTCAGGCGGGAGAGGCCTTTGTCGCTGCATTTCCCGACGAGTCGACTCGCTTTAGCTACGGTGTGGACTATCCCTATGCTCCCATCGGCAAACAATGGTTAACGTGGTTATTCGACCCAGCCGACTTTGCCACGGCGATCGCCCCGGCCCGGACCTTTGGTTTTGCCGATCAAATCGAACAATTACGGCAGGCGGGGTTAATCAAAGGTGGCAGCTTAGCAAATGCCCTAGTCTGCGATCGGGAAAAATGGCTGAATCCACCATTACGATTTACCGATGAACCGGTCCGTCACAAACTGTTAGACTTATTGGGGGATTTAAGCCTATTAGGCAGAATTCCCTCAGCTCATTTTGTTGCTTACAAAGCTAGCCATAAACTTCATACCCAACTGGCTCAAAAGATTATCGACCTCCAAACCGAAAAAGATTAGGGTACTAGTTTTTTACGTTAACCTAAGAGAGGGATCTCTCAACGAACAGTGACCTTTGCTATCGTGATCATCAATACCATGACCATTTCGACCCCGAAGCGTGCTACCAGTACTGTCAAAAAAACGTATCCCAACTTTAAAGTGATTGTGCTGAATGACGACTTCAACACGTTTCAACATGTATCGGACTGCCTACTAAAGTATATTCCCGGTATAACCCCAGATCGGGCCTGGGAACTTACCAATCAAGTTCACTTTGATGGCCAGGCGATCGTTTGGGTAGGGCCCCAAGAACAAGCGGAACTCTACCATCAACAACTGCGACGTGCAGGCTTAACAATGGCTCCCCTAGAAGCAGCTTGATTCTATGAACACTCCCCCAAAAGGTCGACTCGTTTGGAACCATTCTACCCACCTCGATGGACTGATCCCCAAGTTAGAGAAGTTAATCACCTATGGGGGGATCACAACCGTCACCCCCGGAGTGCTGAGCCGTACCCGTAGTCACTTACCCCAGTTTAAATTTCGCGTCTCTGTCCCAATTCGTGGTGGGTTTAAGGTCATTGCGCGTTATGGGAAAAGCGCCCAAGAGATTTTTATTTTAACAACCTTGAATGCCACAGAGTTAGACCAGTTATTAGCCAATCTTTAGATCACCTTGTTCGATTGTTCCAGCATAGTATTGCCTGACAGTTTTAAATTAATGAACGAAAAAATAAAAATTACCCCAAATAAAATTAAACCGATCGCCGCAGCATAGTTCATTTCCAGGTCTTGAAACGCCCGTTCATAAACGTAATACACTACTGTTTTGGAGGCATTTAACGGCCCACCTTGGGTCATGATATAAACCTCTTCAAACACCTTGAGCGCTGAAATCGAAGACAGGATGCCCACTAACAAAGAATAGGGACGCATCAGGGGGATGGTAATATCCCAATGTTGCTGCCAACCGTCTGAGCCGTCAATTGCTGCTGCTTCATACAATTCCTGGGGAATGGCCTGTAATCCGGCTAAGTAAATGACCATATAATAACCAATCCCTTTCCAGATCGTGACCACCATCACACTTCCTAACGCCCACTGGGGACTGGTTAACCAGGGAATGCCATCGGTAAAGCCCAATAACCCTAACCCCTGATTTAAGATGCCGTTGGATGAGTATAATGCTTTCCAGGCAATCCCGGCCACCACCATCGACACAATCACAGGAATGTAGTACGCCATACGGAATCCATTAATTCCCCGTAATTTTTGATTGACTAAAATCGCTAAGCCCAGTGGTAAGAATACCAATAGGGGCACAACACCAATTAAGTACAGTAGGGTATTCTTTAACGTTAACCAAAAAACCCGATCCCGCCAGAGTCTTTGAAAGTTAGCCAGACCCACCCATTCCGGTGCTTTGGTTAAATCTAATTCGTATTGGGTAAAACTGAGGGAAAAGGCTTGTAAAGCCGGGTAAAAAATGGTGAGGGTTAATAGTAATACTGCGGGCAATAAAAATAAATAGGGAATGCTTTTTTGTCGCCAGAAATTTAATCTGAGTGAACTGAATGTTACCATGGAAAAATTGCCGAGGAGATTAAGCTTTTATCCTAGCCCGAGTTTGGTCTGAGGTTGTCGCCCGTGAAAAAATCCTTTAGTTTAGAAACTGTGACCTTAACAGCAAGCTCGCAGAAATTCGCGATGCGGCGCAGCATGAAAACTTCTCCCACATCTGAACACAGCCAAACTCGCCATAACGACAGCGCAACAATCCAGGAGCCCATCCTCTGTCCTCACTGTCGGCGTACCGCTAGCAATGGTGTTAAATGCAAGGGAATTTGTGTTGCCGATAATGATTATTAGGCGTTCTCACCAACAAATTCCTCCCATCGCAAGCACAGAAAGGTGATGACTTCCTCCGGCCTTGTCAGCCCGGACACTCCCCCAAGACCAATCTTGCAACGGTCTGCCTAGTTTGTATCACCATTCTCCTATGAGCCCTCCGCGATTGTCCTCCCGTCTTAATGCTCCCCAAGTTGAACGTCTGCCCAATGGTCTAACAATTATTGCGGAACAGATGCCAATTGCAGCAGTTTCCTTTCACCTCTGGGTACAGGTTGGATCTCGCTGGGAGAGGGATGAGATTAACGGTATGGCGCATTTTTTAGAACACATGGTTTTTAAAGGGACTTCCCGTTTAACCATGGGAGAATTTGAGCGGGTGATTGAATCCCGGGGGGCTTCCACCAATGCGGCCACCAGTCAAGACTATACCCATTTCTATACGACCTGCGCCCCCCAGGATTTTGCTGAGTTAGCACCATTACAACTGGAGGTTGTGCTGAATCCGGCGATTGCTGATGAACCGTTTGAACGAGAACGGTTAGTGGTACTCGAAGAAATTCGGCGATCGCACGACGATCCCCAACGGCGGATTTTCCAGGCGGTGTTGCAGTTGGCGTTTCCCAAAACACCCTATGCCCGCCCTGTTTTAGGCGATCGCCAGATTGTGGAGCAGTTACAAGCCCAACAAATGCGTGATTTTCACGCCCATTGGTACCAGCCCCAGGCCATGACGGCAACAGTGGTGGGGAATCGGCCGATCGCCGAGTTAGTGGCGATGGTGGCCCAAAGCTTTTCTGCCTGCTACCGCGTCAAAACCCCGTCCCAAAGCTTAGGAATGCCAAACAGTGAACCGCCGTCAGCATTCCAAACGATCGAAAGCAGAACGGTCATTGATCCCGGCTTGCAACAGGCACGGTTAATTGTGTTATGGCGCGTCCCCGGACTCGAGCGATTTTGGGATTTGTTGCCGTTAAGTGTGTTGGCGGTGATTTTGGGACGGGGTCGAGTGTCGTGGCTGTTTCGGGAGTTACGCGAAGAGAAGGGCCTGGTAACGGCTATTGGGGCCAGTAATTCCATTCAAGCTCAGCAGGGTCTGTTTTATATTGCGGCCCAATTACCCGCTGAAAACATCGAAGCAGTTGAGGCATGTATTGTAAAGCACCTTACGCGTCTCCAAACCGCGTTAATTCCCGAATCGACGTTGGCACGTGTACGGACACAAGTGGCCAACCGGTTTATTTTTGGTAACGAACGACCTGGCGATCGCGCGAATCTGTATGGCTATTATTATTCACAAACTGGCACGTTAGAGCCCGCCCTAACCTATCCTCAGCATATTCAAAGTCTAACGCCCCCGGATCTACAAACTGCAGCTTGTACCTATCTTTCCCCCACAGCCTATGGACGGGTGGTCGCATTACCCAAACCCCAGTAACGTTCCAGTAAAATCCTTAACCACCATGCATCATCGGGGCAACAAAACGAAATTACCCAGTAAGATTTGCGTCACTTGTCAGCGACCTTTCTCCTGGCGCAAGAAATGGGCCACGTGTTGGGATGAGGTTAAGTATTGTTCTGAGCGCTGTCGTCGCCGTCGTTCAGATAACCAGTAAATAACCAATCGGGACCGATCGCCTGGCACTGCAGGTTTGCAATGCTTAATGCCTGGGTCATGTCGGTCAACCCCAAGGTACCGACAGGGGAAGGCGCTTGATGACCGCCAATGAGTTTGGGGGCAATGAAACTGTGAACTTTTTGGACACAACCTTGCGTAATCGCTGGAGCGGCTAAGGTGCCGCCACATTCCCACAGTACCTGTAAACAATCCCGCTGCTGTAAGGTGCTCATCACGGCGATCGGGGTTAATTGCTCAAGCGCCAATACCTCTACCCCTAATTTTTCCAGATGTAACCGCATGGGCCGGGCAGCTTCTTTGGTGGTAATGACGAGGGTTTTTGCCTCGTGTTGATCCCATAACTGTGCTTTTCGGGGTAAATCCAGTGAACGGCTGAGTACCACCCGCAAAGGATTATGTTCCCTGGTTCCATGACTGGTTAACTGGGGATTATCCCGCCGCACCGTGTTCCCGCCCACAATCACGGCCTGACCTTCACTGCGCAACCGATGCACCCATCCCCTGGCGATCGGACTTGTGATCCAGGCGCTGTGGCCCCTATCTGTTGC
>JBEAQB010000007.1:0-14785 GCA_041164125.1 Cyanobacteriota bacterium | reverse complement strand
AGCTCTGGCTTTAAATGTTGGCAAGACGACTGTCCAGAAATCGATACCGATGATCAAACCGCTAGCATTGCCCCCCAACTGCTGGACGGGCAAGTTCGTCGTTATCTCCGCCAGACCCTCGAAACCCTTGCTTATTAAGCTTGCGCCTCGCTGCCCTCGGAAACCGATGGTGGTTGAATTGTCGCCCTGTCCTGACGCTCAGCCGACATCACAGCCAGGCGATCTGCTGTCAATGCAGTGCACAACTCGCCACAATCGACCTGTTTGGTAACTAGCCAACAAAAAGACAAAGACGACCTTCAGGCAAGCCCCCATTGGATCACTCAATGGGGGCTTGCGTCCACAGGGCGGTTAAGAACTCGCCAGTGCAACAAAAATAAAGACCTAAAAATATTATCTTAAGGGGAGACTCGTTTACTTCCTTTTCCCTAACGACTATGCCTTGCGTCCTTGTTGCTCAATTGTCCCGTTCCTGGCGACCCTGGTTGCTACTCTGGAGTTTGGGGATGATGGTCTGGACTATGAGTGGTTGCGGTAGGAATCTTCAAACCGTACGCTTATCCAGTGGGAGAGATCAGAGTGCTTATAGTCGTATTGGCAAACAAATTCAGGAAATTGCCCCCCAAGTGGGCCTGCAAGTTGAAGATAACTTTGATTCCCAAGGATCCCAGCAAAATCTAGAACGCTTACTAAGCCGAGACGTAGATTTTGCCCTAGTGCAGTTAGACGTTGCTAGTGAGGCCATGAAAAAGGGAGAGGTCGTAGCCGTCGCCATGCTAACAGAGGAATATTTGCATATCGTCAGCCAAGATGCTGTAAGTATCCAGGATTTTGCCGAACTTCAGGGAAAAACCGTTGATATTGGTGCTCCTGGTAGTGGAATTAACTTTACCGCGTCTCGCCTGTTTCGAGCGACAAATCTTACAATCCAGCCAAAGACGGGAGATAGTTTGGAACGGTTTACCGATAAAACCTTAGACGCCATTGTGTATGTTGGTCCCCTCAAAGCCAGTGTCCAAGTGCGGGAAAAACTCAGACAGTCGGCTGGGTTGAAATTTGTGCCATTAAGTTTGAGTTTTATCAACTACTTAACCCTGCAATTTCCTGAATCCTACCGCAAAGCCTATATTCCCCAAGGGACTTATAAACCGTTGCCCGCCTTACCGAGTGTTGACATATTAACCATTTCCACAGGAGGGGCATTACTAACCCGTCCTGATGTCCCCCGTGAGACTGTGGCCTTAATGGCTTGGACAATTTTCTCGAACGCTCGTCAGTTCGCCTCATTTTATTCCAAATTAGCCATGGAAAATGGTGCCATGAATCTGTACGAAGGTTTACTGTATGTCCATCCGGGCGCGATTCAAGCCTATCAAAGCGGTGATCCTCGGGTAGCGTGGTTGAAGTATTTGCGAGAA
The DNA here is from genome assembly GCA_041164125.1 of Cyanobacteriota bacterium. GTDB lineage: Bacteria > Cyanobacteriota > Cyanobacteriia > Cyanobacteriales > Microcystaceae > Synechocystis. The sequence continues at coordinate 13,367 of JBEAQB010000007.1, read as the reverse complement.
AATACCCCCCTACAAGCCGCTTCGATTATGTTATTGACAACAACCAGTATTGGCTTTTTGCTGCGGGGGTGGCGCAAACGAAAAACGGGAAAAATCATCAAAGGGCATCGTCAGGTGATCGCCGAGTTACAAGCACAATTAACCACAGATCCCCGTTATGCGCTCCAAGAAACGGAAAATCTTCAACAACAATATCGGTTGATGTTAATTGAAGGTAATCTGTCCCCAGATCTATATCAACGCATTGACAATATGAATGAGATCCTCGTGCAGCAATGCCGGAACGAAATAAATCGCCAGCAGGATGGTAATCTCAATCAAATCATCGCCGACTTAACTGATTTACACGATCATAATGATCAAGATTGGATAATTAAACACTTACAAACTTGTCAAAAAACCTATCGAGAAATGCTGATCAATGGACATTTAGACTTTCAAACCTATCTAAGTCTGTATCAGATGCAGTTGCTGTTAAGTACTGTTCTCGTTAATTCTGTCTCTCTCGATTGACTAGGCCAAGACCCGACATGGTCGCGCTTTTTCTTCAGCCGATCATCCAAAAATATCTAACTGTTCAACACCGGGGTCCTGGGCTTGATCTGCTTTGTCTGTGGTGGTTGATCGCCGTTGTCCTTTGCGTAGACCGACGACAATTTTGCTGTGCTTTTCAATTTGTCCCATGACTTGTCTGGCCCGCTCAATGACCGCAATGGGGAGCCCTGCTAGCCGTCCCGCTTCAATACCATAGGATTTATCGGCCCCCCCGGGCTGTACTTGATGTAAAAAAACAATTTCATGGGGCAGTTCTTTGACCGTAACTTGAAAATTAGCCACGTTTTCGAGGAGGGAAGCCAGTTCGTTTAACTCATGGTAATGGGTGGCAAAAATTGTCCGCGCTTGAATGACTTTGGCTAAATATTCTGCCACTGACCAGGCGATCGCCAACCCATCAAAGGTGGCCGTCCCACGACCAATTTCATCCAGCAACACCAAAGACTTTGCTGTGGCATGGTTCAAAATATTGGCAGTTTCGTTCATTTCCACCATAAAGGTCGATTGCCCCGTCGCTAGATCATCTACTGCTCCCACCCGGGTAAAAATGCGATCACAAATGCTGAGGGTTGCGGATTTGGCCGGGACAAAACTGCCGATTTGTGCCATTAACTGAATCAGCCCGACCTGGCGTAGATAGCAACTTTTGCCACTGGCGTTGGGCCCCGTCAAAATCACCAAATCGGGATGCCAATGATCTTGTCCTAAGTGGGTATCATTCGGCACGAAAAAACCGGCCCCCAGGGATTGTTCCACCACCGGATGCCGTCCATTGTTAATTTCAATCACCGCTGGGTTTTCTTGCATTTGGGGGCAGCAATAATCTTGGTACACTGCCACTTCCGCCAACCCTGCTAATACATCGACTGCCGCTACAGCTTTAGCCACGTCTCGAATCAGTTGAGCTTTGGTCGCCACCTGGGAACGCACTTCGTTAAAAATTTCATATTCCAATTGATTTAAGTCATCCTGGGCAGTGAGAATACGGGTCTCTCGCTCTTTTAATTCCGGGGTAATGTAGCGTTCTTCATTGACTAACGTTTGTTTACGAATATAGTTATCCGGCGCTTTTTCTGATTTACTGCGGGGTAAGCTCAAATAATAGCCAAAGGCTTTGTTGTACCCCACTTTTAAGTTAGGAATTTCCGTTTTTTCCCGCTCCGTCATTTCCAAGTTTGCTAACCATTGCTTATCGTCACTTAAGCGTTGTCGCATTTCATCCAACGCCGCGTTAATCCCCGGACGAATCACGCCTCCTTCTTTAATTTGCAAGGGGGGATTTTCCACCAGATGGGCCAAAACATATTTTCCCAACTGTTCTAACTCAGGGGGAACCTGCTGTAGCGCTTTGAAATAGGGGCTGGTGCCCTCGCAGGCCAGCGCAGCTAAATCCGTTAACTTCACCAAGGATTCTGCCAAGCCATACACATCCCGGGCATTGGCGGTGCCGGCCCCCACCCGCCCGGTTAACCGCTCCAAGTCGTAAATCTGCCGCAGTAATTGTCGTAAGTCTTGCCGCAGGGGAGGATTATCCCGCAATTCCTGCAGGGTTGCCTGGCGGGCTCGAATTCCTGTTAAGTCTAATAGAGGTTGCAACAGCCAGCGCCGCAACGCCCGCCCCCCCATGGTGGTGGCCGTTCTGTCCAAGGCCCACAAGAGAGAGCCGTGAAAGCTACCATCCCGTACTGTTTGATTAATCTCCAAATTGCGCCGGGTTTGGTGATCTAAGACGAGAAAATCGGTGAGGGCATAGGTTTTGAGCGGCTGAATCGGGACGATATTCGCCTTTTGGGTATCCTCAATATATTCCAGTAACCCTCCGGCGGCTCGGATCGCCAAGGGGAGCGTTTCACACCCGAATCCTTCTAGGGATTTGACCCGAAAGGTCATCAGTAACCGTTGCTTGGCTTCCACCAAGGAAAAGGGGGTTTGCGATCGCAGGGAATAACAAAAACTGTTGGGTAAGGGGTCAGGAATCTGGTCTGATGTCTCGCCGGGGCGCAAAAGGTTGCGCACATCTGGGGCAGCGGTGGGAATTAACACCTCCGACGGTTGGAGCCGCAACAGTTCCACTGCCAAGGCATCTAACCCTTGGGATTGACACGCGTAAAATTCCCCCGTAGAAATGTCCGCATAGGCTAGACCCCATTTATCCTCCACCCAGGCGATCGCCGCAAGGAAGTTATTCCGTTTGGCAGGGAGCATGCTGTCATCAGTCAATGTCCCGGGGGTTAACAGTTTGGTGACTTGACGCTCCACCATCCGTTTTTCCGCCTGGGCCGCCGTCGCCTCCTCCACTTGGTCACAGATGGCCACTGCATAGCCCTTTTCCACCAACTGCCGGGCGTAACGTTCCAGGGCATGGTGGGGGACGCCGGTCATGGCCACCCGCCCAATTTCTTTTCCCCCTTCCTTACTGGTAAGAATTAATTCCAACTCCCGGGCAATAATGACCGCATCCTGAAAAAAACATTCAAAGAAATCCCCCACCCGATAAAGCAACAAGGCCCCCGGATACTGTTCCTTCACCGCTGTGTAGTGTTGGAACATGGGGGTTAACTTTTGGCGATCGAGGGGGCGATAATCCTGTTGAGGCTCTTTGACAGTGCCGAGGAGAGAGTTTTCAGTCATGGACAACGTTTCTGGGCAGCGACCCCCCATTGTAGAAGATTTACTGGGATGCTGTCCCAACGATTCATTCTATGGGAAGCGTTGCCTCTGGCGTTAGTGTTGCTGGAACCCAAAGAGAGAAAAAGCCCTGTGGAACGAAAACCGATAGACCACACAATTCTGCTAACGAGGTGCCCTGATGTTTGGTTTTCTCAATTTAAATAAGCCGTTGCAATGGACTTCCCATGACTGCGTAGGTAAAGTGCGTCGTCTTCTGAAAACGCGCAAAGTGGGCCATGGCGGTACGCTGGATCCTTTGGCGACTGGTGTATTACCGATCGCCGTGGGCAAGGCCACCCGTCTACTGCCCTATTTACCGACGGCAAAACGGTACAAAGCCCTAGTGCGGTTTGGGGTACGGACGGATAGTGATGATTTGGCGGGGAACATAATCGCGGAGCAGTCAGCTGCCCACTTAACCTTAGCGGCAATTGAAGCCGAATTACCCGAGTTTATCGGCAAAATTCATCAAATCCCCCCTCAGTATAGTGCCATTCAAGTAGAGGGGAAACGGCTGTACCAACTAGCCCGGGCCGGCATTGCCTGTGAGGTACCCAGTCGGGAAGTGGACATTTTTCAGTTACAAATTTTGGATTGGCGATCAGGGGACAAACCCGAATTAACCTTAACCGTGGACTGTGGAGCAGGCACTTACATTCGTGCCTTGGCAAGGGATTTAGGCGATCGCCTGGGGGTGGGGGCCACCTTAGCGGGGTTGGAGCGACGGTTAAGTGGCGGCATGGCAATTAGTGAGAGCATTACAGTGGATGAATTGCAAACGGCGCTTGAATCCCCAAGTCCTCCCCCGTTGTTGTCACCACGCCAAATCCTAGCCCATTTACCCCATGTGAGTTTGGCGCCGGATTTGGTGACACGGTGGTATCAAGGTCAACGGTTGTTAATCCCCGGCCTCTCAGTCGGGACTGTGCGGGTGGAAGATGGGCAACAGGCATTTCTTGGCATTGCCACGGTGACGGCAGAAGTGGAGGGCACGGTGTTACGCCCTAAAGTGGTGATGGCTCAGGGTTAAGACTTCAACCAGGGGCGGGTCATACCATTGGTTTGTCCAGTCTAGGAACGTTGACCAGAGGGGAGAATAAACCGTCAGGGCTAGACAAACATATAGCCCCCAGAAAAGCACGGCGATAAATTCAGCATTGTGTTGATCGAGTAAGATGGCGGTCATCATCAGCGTCATCGCTAACAGGGCCAGCCACAATAAGCCCCAGAATTGCCCCCCCGGCAGGTGACCGGCGATCGCCCCCTGCCAATAAACCCCCGTTAACAGCAGAAAGGTGAAGCCAGCGCCCCCCAAAAAGACCGGCCCCCACCACGCAGGGTATTCCCAACGGGTTGGATGATCGGCATTCGTTAAACTGATGGCCGCCGCTAAAGCCAGGGGCACAAACAAGGGCATGACCAATGGTCCACTCGACCAAGGGGCAAGGATCACCAACAAACTATAAATACCCCCTTGGCAAATCAAAAATCTGGCCCAACTCCAATGTTGGGCGTGTTTGGCTTGTTGAAACCCTGTACAGGCGAAGATCAAGCCCGGTAAGCTCATCACGATCCAGATCCAACCGATCTGTTTATCGTCATTGCCCAGGGCGAAGGGGGACTCGAAACCACCATGATGCCAGCCATCATTGCCCCACCAGGCGATCGCCGGTAACAGTCCTAGGGCTAAACCGCTCCAAAAAACGGGGGTGCGTAGTAACCGAGGCGTATCCCAACCCAGAAAAATTAGCCCCGTTACTCCCAGCAGGACTGATGTCTGAAGATTCGTTAACGCTAAGGCCGTCAGACTTAAACCCAAGGTTAATGAGCCCCGCAGATCCCGCCGACAGAATAATAAACTGGTTAGGTAGATGAGGGTTAAGGGCAATATGAGTCCATTACTGGTGGCTGAACGGGCCCAATAAGTCACCCCCAATGCTGTTCCATACACCACCACCACCAATAATGCCCCAAGGCGTCTTCCCGTTAGGGTTTTGGCAATACCCGACAACAGCGGCAAACTCAGTAGATTGAACACAGCCACGGGCAGACGGTCACTCCAGCCTAACTCTCCCCCCAGGCTTTGGCCGAGGGCAATCAGTGCCACCGTTAAGGGGGACTGGCCCAAGCCCCTTAGGGACTCAAGGGGGTTCACCCCGATCGTATCTAGCTGCTCCAACCACTGCTGAGCCTGATCTGCCAGTTGTTCTTCCCCAGGAGTTAAGGGAACCTGTCCTAATGACCAGCACCAGACAATGGCGATCGCCGAGCACACCAGGCATAGCCGTAACCACTCTCCGGCTGACTCTTGCCACCGGCGTTGTTCAATCAACTTCAAAAACTTTGGCGGATTATTGCGCATAATGCTCACGTCTTTTAACCTCAAAATCAGCGAGGGGAATGCCCAAGTTCAAACTTGTGATTAGAATAAAACGAGACTGCACTTGACAGCCCGATCATCACACCTCAGGAATTGAACTCGTGCTTTATTTGGCCGAAATCAAAAAACAAAATAAAAACTTTTTAAGTGGCTATAAAACCGAGCTTAAGTTATTGGCCTGTCAACATAGCGATCAGACCTGGAGAGCCTTACCCAGCCCAGAATCCTATCTCACCGACGCCATGGGCGAGGCCAAGGAAGGCACTCTCTGGATTCTCAACCTTAGCAATAATCGAGACTGGCAAGGGGATCCCGAGATCGCCGCACCCGAGCTGGTGCGTCAGCTGCAGAAGTTATCCCGTTTATCTGCAAAGCTCAAGGATCAACAGGGCGAAATTGAGCGCTGGCGTGAGTCTCTAACTTTTCAGTTTCAGGAGCTCAATAAACGAGAAATGGATATTGAGGCTAAGGAATCTGAGCTGGAAAAACGCGAGTCGGTTCTCAAGGACATTCAGCAACAACAATATGAGGTCGAGCAAGCCTGGCACGATTTACAGGAGAAAGAAAAACAACTGACCGGACTGGAGCAGCAGTTTGGAGTAGCGTTTAACAATACCCCCGAAAACCGTGAAATCTTGCACAGTTTATGGCAACGCTTGGGATCCTCTCCAGAAGTCATCCCGTCTTTGGCACGGGGTGTTAGTCATGTTCGCCAGACGGTAGCTCAGCAACAGGAAACCTTTAAGCAATACTGGCAGTTAGTCACTGACGCACAACAAAACTTGGCGACACAACAAACGGCGATCGCCCAAAAACAAGAACTACTAACATTGCACCGCCAAGACCTAGAGACGATTCATCACGAATTAAATCAAGCCAAGGTGCAATTCCAGTTAGAGCAACAGGGTATCGAGCTGCGTCAACAACACCTTAACCACGTGAAGGCAGAAATCAGCACGGTCGAAACGCTACAGTCAAGCTTATCTCGTCTTGCTACTGGGGCAATGCCCGAAGACAATAATGAGCAAGTTGATTGCCAAAAGTTGGAACAACTTCCCCTCGGGGAACTAGAAGCAGCCGTCCAAAAATTACAGATGGACTTACAAAAGCTCGCTCATTTTGTTAATGATCAAGAAGAAGAACTCACGCTTCAATGCCAAGCCGTTGATGAGCTTCAGACACAATTAGAGGAAGCAGATGGGGCAAGGCGTTTGACCCTAGAAAAAGAACTGAGTGACGGGCAAGAATGTAAACAGATGCTCAATGAAACCCTAATTGGTCAACGTCGTAATTTGAAAGAACGCCAAAGTATTCTACTGCAACACTTGAAAATTTTGCGCTGCCGCCAGGGGATTGTCGAACTCGATGACAGTATTCCTCATATCAACCTTGATCCGGTAATTCAACAGCTTGAAGTCCGAAAACAACAGCTGAAAAAGGAACGAGATGCGTTAGAACAAACCCTAGCAAACACCCGCCAAGGCTTAGAGCAAATTGAGATCATGGTTCAAAAACTCGCTCAGGAATATCAAACCAAACAGGTAGCAGTGGACCAAGAAGCACGAGAAATCGACGCGTGGCGCCAAGACATTGTTGTTCTAGACATCAAACGTGAAGTACTGCAATCAACATTGCCCCCCCTCCAAAACCCCCTGGATGACCTCTCCCCCCGCTTGGATGAGATTCAAGCACTGTTGTTTGGGGAATAGCAGTGCTTAGAGGCACTGATTAACACCGGGCAGGGAGCAGCAAAGAATGCTTAGGCCACTAGACCCAACTTCTTCTTGGCAAATAAGCGGGCCTCCACCTGCTCACAAATGTGGTGATAGGTCATTAAATGAATTTCTTGGATATAAGGGGTACTTTGTTCACCGACAAAGAGGGGGTAATCAGCAAATTCTTGGAATAGCCCGCCATTATTGCCCGCCATACCAATAGTGTAGAGCCCTAGATCTTTGGCGCATTTGAGGGCATGGAGAACATTAGACGATTTACCCGATGTGGATAGCCCCCAGAGAATATCCCCCGGTTGTCCCATGGCTTCCACTTGCCGGGAAAACACAATATCGTAGGCGTAGTCGTTACTAACAGATGTCAGAATGGAACTGTTGGTCGTTAGGGCGATCGCCGGTAGTGCTTGGCGATTGAGGTGAAAGCGCCCGACAAATTCAGCCGCTAGGTGTTGGGCATCAGCAGCCGATCCGCCGTTACCACAGATTAACAGTTTGTTGCCGCCCTGGAACTGGTTACAGATTAAGTCAATTACGGACTCGATCGCCTGACAATAGGACTTATCAAAGGCCAACTCAATAGACTTTAAGCGTTTTTGAATCCAATAAGACATACTAGCTCCTCACTTTGACGAAAAGGGGACATTGTGTCCCTAATCTCTACACCACAACTATGTCAACGACCTTTAAAGACAATTTACGCCCCAGAGTCGTTCCCATCTTAATCGAGACTGGTAACTCTTGGAAGAATTGACGTGTCTTTCCTGAATCTAGTTCTCAGTCCCGCAAGAAAGTTTGCGAGCGGTTAACAACCCGCAAATGATTGCTAAAAGCTAGCATTACAGCGGGACGCAGATGGTAAGAAATGTTACGCTTTACCTAGTGGACACAGAGCGCCTGTCTGTATTAGTCCGTTGGTCCGTAGACAATAGCCATTTTGGCGGATTTGGCAGATTTCGTCTTTTGTCGCGCCTTGGCAAGAGAAGAAGTTGCGGACATCCTCCCACCATCGCTTGCAAGCAATCGGGTGTGGGGTTCCCAAATCAACCAGTCAAGTGAAGGGTATGTGGATAATTTGTAAAGAGTTCTCCTTTGAGGCGGCCCATCGGCTACCCCACCACGAAGGCAAATGTCGGCGGTTGCATGGCCATAGCTTCCGGGGCAAGGTCTATGTGGTCAGTGATCAGTTAAAAACCAGTGGTTCAGAAACGGGGATGGTGATGGATTTTGGCGTCTTAAAAGCCTACCTTGATCCCTTAGTGAAGAATTATCTTGACCATTACTATCTCAATGACAGTCTTGGTTTAGAAAACCCGACTAGTGAGGCGATCGCCGCTTGGATTTTCCAACAATTAGCCGACCAGGGACTGCCGGGATTACACTCAGTGGAAATTTTGGAGACCTGTACCTCCGCCGCTCGTTACTTTTCGCCCCAGTTATCACAGGGTGATCTTTTCACGCCCTGACCCCTTCGCCAGTTACACTGAAAACCGAGTGAGCTTCACGCCAACACAAGCTTGCGAAACCTGCTCTCACATCTTTGCTGGAGGTCTGCTTTGTTGACATTGGGCGTTAACATTGATCACGTTGCCACTATCCGCCAAGCCCGACGCACGGTAGAACCAGACCCGATCGCCGCGGCAATTTTAGCTGAGTTAGCCGGAGCTGACGGTATTACGGCCCATCTCCGGGAAGATCGACGTCATATCCAAGAACGGGACGTAGCCCTACTCCGGCAAACGGTACGAACCCATTTGAATCTAGAAATGGCTGCCACAGCAGAAATGGTGGCGATCGCCCTTAACCTGAAACCCGACTACGTGACCCTTGTCCCGGAACGACGGGAGGAAGTCACCACCGAAGGGGGACTAGATGTTGTTGACAATTTGGATCATATTTTAGGCGTTGTCCATCAACTGCAAGCCCGGGATATTCCCGTTAGCTTATTCATTGATCCAGAGCAGTCCCAAATTGATGCCGCTGCTGCAACCCAAGCCCAGTTGATCGAACTTCATACCGGTCGTTATGCCAATGCAAAAGGTGATCAGCAAGAACAAGAACTCAGGGCTTTGCGCCGGGGCTGTGAACTGGCCCTAGAACAGGATCTCCGGATCAATGCTGGTCATGGGTTAACCTATTGGAATGTTCGCCCCGTCGCGGAACTGCCCGGTATGGAGGAATTAAACATCGGCCACAGCATCATGAGTCGAGCTATCCTCGTCGGGATAGAACGGGCCGTGCGGGAAATGAAATTAGCCATGTTAGGCCAGCCGTTTTGATACCCTAATTTATGATAGGTTATAAAACTGCGTGAGGGTTAACTGAAAACCTTAAGCGGTATTGTGAGCGATTTAAACTAAATTTTCATGACGACTTATTATTTTGTTTTAGCAAGCCAAAAGTTTTTACTCGAAGAAGAACCCTTTGAAGAGGTACTCAAGGAAAGACGGCGCAATTACGCTGAAAAAAATCAGGCGATTGATTTTTGGCAAGTCATTCAACCTGCTTTTTTGAATGCCCCTGCCCTGGCGACCGTTAAGGCTAAGGCTCCAGCCAAGAATGTAGCCATCGTCACCACCAATAAATCCTTTAGCGTTTGGCTGAAGTTAAGGCTGGAGTATGTTTTAACCGGGGAATTTGAGGCGCCGTCTGATGCCATTGCCGACCCCCTAGCGTCTTTGGTGTAAACGATCGCCCGCCCCAAAATGCGAAAATAGAGAGACGTATTTAGAAAACAAGGCCTTTACCATGACTACCCCGCCAGTGCTGAGCGGCGCCGAGATTCGCCAAACCTTCTTAAACTTTTTTGCTCAACGGGGACACCAGCCCTTACCCAGTGCCTCCTTAGTGCCGGAAGATCCCACGGTGTTGTTGACCATTGCGGGGATGCTGCCGTTTAAGCCGATCTTTTTGGGGCAAAAGTCAGCGGAGTTTCCCAGAGCCACAACGTCACAAAAATGTATCCGCACCAACGATATTGAAAATGTAGGACGCACCGCCCGCCACCATACGTTCTTTGAAATGTTGGGCAATTTTAGTTTTGGCGATTATTTCAAAAAAGAGGCGATCGCCTGGGCGTGGGAATTGTCCACCAAGGTATTTCAATTGCCGCCGGAACGGTTGGTAGTGAGTGTGTTCGAAGAAGATGACGACGCCTTTGCCATTTGGCGCGATCAGATTGGCATTCCCGCTCACCGTATTCAACGCATGGGGGCCGATGATAATTTTTGGGTATCGGGGCCAACGGGACCCTGCGGCCCCTGCTCGGAAATCTATTATGATTTCCATCCCGAATTGGGGGACAAAACCTTAGATTTAGAAGATGATTCGCGCTTTATCGAGTTTTATAACTTGGTCTTCATGCAGTTTAACCGCGATGGAGCAGGGAATTTAACGCCGTTAGAAAAGCAAAATATCGACACAGGCATGGGCTTGGAGCGGATGGCCCAAATCCTCCAAAAGGTTCCCAATAATTACGAAACCGATCTGATTTTTCCCATTATTGCAACGGCGGCCCAATTAGCGAAGATTGATTACCAGCAAGCGGACGAAAAAACCAAAGTGTCCCTAAAAGTAATCGGTGATCATGTCCGGGCTGTGGTTCATATGATTGCGGATGGCATTAGCGCCTCTAACTTGGGTCGGGGTTACGTGTTGCGGCGTTTAATTCGGCGGGTGGTGCGTCACGGACGGTTGCTGGGCATTGAAGGACAATTCACGACGCAAGTGGCAAAAACGGCGATCGCCTTGTCCCAGGCAGTTTATCCCCAGGTGTTAGAACGTCAAAGTGTGATTGAACAGGAATTGCACCGGGAAGAAACAGCCTTTTTGAAAACCCTGGAACGGGGAGAAAAGCTGTTGGCAGAGTTGATGGCCGACGGCACGACAACCCTTGCCGGGGAAGATGCCTTTACCCTCTATGACACCTATGGATTTCCGCTGGAACTAACCCAAGAGATTGCCGAAGAACAGGGTATTTCTGTTGATCTAGCGGGCTTTGAAACGGCGATGAAAGCCCAACAGGAACGGTCTAAAGCGGCCCATGAAACCATTGATTTAACCGTACAGGGCAGTCTTGACCAGTTGGCGGAACATGTCCATCCCACCGCATTTTTAGGCTATACCGATCGCCAAAGTAGCGCTGTGGTGAAAGCGGTCTTAATCGAGGGACAATTAACCGACCAAGCGGAAGCGGGTGATACCGTGCAAATTGTGTTGGATCAAACGCCTTTTTATGCGGAATCTGGGGGACAAATCGGCGATCGGGGTTTCCTGAGTGGCGATAATTTAGTGATCCGCATTGAGGATGTTAAAAAAGAATCGCATATTTTCATCCATTTTGGTCGCGTTGAACGGGGCACTGTCCAAGTGGGTGACACCATTACCGCCACCATTGATCGGGCCTGTCGCCGTCGGGCCCAAGCCAATCACACCGCAACTCACCTCTTACAATCGGCCTTGAAAAAAGTGGTGTCCGATGACGTTTCCCAAGCCGGTTCTTTGGTGGACTTTAACCGCTTGCGGTTTGACTTTAATTGCCCCCGCGCTGTTACCCCGGAAGAACTGCAACAGATTGAAGACCTCATTAATACCTGGATTGCCGAAGCCCACGAAACCCACATTGCCGTGATGCCGATCGCCGAAGCCAAGGCCAAAGGGGCGATCACCATGTTCGGGGAAAAATACGGCACCGAGGTGCGGGTGATTGATGTACCGGGGGTTTCTCTGGAACTCTGTGGCGGTACCCATGTGCGGAACACGGCGGAAATTGGCTTATTTAAAATCGTCTCGGAAACGGGCATTGCCGCTGGCATTCGACGCATTGAAGCGGTGGCCGGCCCATCGGTTTTGGCTTATCTGAATGTGCGGGAAGCGGTGGTCAAAGATCTGGGCGATCGCCTCAAGGCCAAGCCAGAGGAGATCCCAGAACGAATTACCAATCTGCAACAGGAACTTAAAGCCACCCAAAAGGAATTGGAAGCAGTTAAGCAGGAACTCGCCCTAAGCAAATCGGAACAATTACTGTCCCAAGCAGAAACTGTGGGTGAGTTTAAGCTCTTAGTGGCGGACTTAGGCACGGTGGATGCTGAATCCTTAAAAACAGCGGCGGAACGGTTACAGCAAAAACTCGGAGAAGGGGCCGTGGTGCTAGCCTCCATCCCTGAAGCCGGCAAAGTCAGTTTAGTAGCCGCCTTCAGTCCCCAGGTGGTCAAAACGAAATCCTTAAAAGCCGGTCAGTTCATCGGGGCGATCGCCAAACTGTGTGGCGGCGGCGGCGGTGGCCGTCCCAATTTAGCCCAGGCCGGGGGACGGGATGCCAGTAAGTTACCTGAAGCCCTAGCCACAGCTAAGCAACAGTTACGAGAAAGCTTGGGGTAGTGAGAAATTTTCGCTAAATTTAGGCGATCGTCTTCGACTCCTCTCCAGCAAAAGTTGTCGAATGCTAGTGCTATATGAACTACCCAACCCTCACAACTGTCGGTTCGCTCATTTTGGGAACGCTTTTGGAATTATCAACGGCAGAATAGGATTTGTAGTGATCACCAAAAGGCATTAACAAGCAAGAATAAGTACGAACTGATCTCTCACGGAGAAAATTAGCTCAGTCTAAACAGTCATTATATAGGTTAAGCGCTATATGTAGCGTTTTTAAGAAATCCCTGAACACTAGGAAAATTAGCGAACTGACAGCCATAAACTATCGGGGGACTATAACAGAGGAAGAAAAAACCGTTGATAGTTTACTGATCGCCGTAATTGAGGAGGGGAAACGGAGCTATAGCGATTGCTGGGGTTGTCTTACCCGGAAGTCGCCAATGAGACCGTACCGAATTATGCGTCAACCGCAGTCACCACCTCAAATAGGCAGAGGTGCTATATTTTTCACCACTCCATGGCTGCAGCGACGGTAGGAAACTGTTCTATGAAAATAGCGCGACCGGCAAGGGCGATATCCCGATGTTCTTTTTGGGTGGCGGGATCGCACCGCACTGCAAAATAATGAATCCAACTTCGTACCGACCCTTTCATAT
>JBEAQB010000006.1:0-2920 GCA_041164125.1 Cyanobacteriota bacterium | reverse complement strand
ATCGGTAGTTAAACAGAATATCCAGCACCTGGTCATAGTTGAAATACCGTAAATAGGTCACGCCTAGATCAATTTTGGCATCGCTAAACTCATAATAGATACGTTGATTGAGGCGTTCACTCTGTTGCCACGGTTTACCGAAATGGGCTTTCGTTACCCTCTCGTAGTCTTTCAGGGCTTGGGTATGGCCGCTGAGATAAGCGCGGATAAACGGGACCGCAATATTAGCCCCCGTCATACCATGACGAATGCCTTCACCCCCCAAAAAGTTGACAGTGGAAACGGCATCTCCGATCGCCATCACAGCACCACGATGGTAGGTATCGCCTTGATTGGTTGCATAATCTAAGACAGAGCCATGGATTTCAATTAAACGATATTTCTCTAGTTTTAGATACTCTTGAATAATGGCCTCAGTGTAAGCACGAATAGGCTTTAATGACTCTAAATAGCGGTGTTTCCCCGCCATGATCGCCGTTCCAATTTTCAACTGATGATTATCCATGGGAAAAATCCAGGAATAGCCCTGGGGACTCCAACGATAACCCAGGAAAAAGCCTAACGTATCTGCATAACGCTGGTGGGTTGCGGGATTAACTTCAATTAAATACTCAGTGCCTATCCCCCGGAGATAATGGGGAGACGGGTGAGTCGGAGATTTTTTGAAATTAACAACGGCCCGCTTCGACCCCGTGGCATCAATTAACAGTTGGGTTTGAATGGAGACGTGTTGGTTGCCAGGTTTTCGTAGGGTCACCATAATTCGATGACCCTCATCTTGATAACTGACAAACCGCACCCCCAGCCACACAGTTCCCCCCTGTTGGGCGGTGGAGTCTGCCAAAAAAGCCCGGAGTTTAGCAAAATCAAATACGACTCCCCGGGGATGATCACTCCGCCATTCATGGTGAGTTTGGCTGGCTGTAATCGCCAAATTTGACCAATAACAGGCGACAACAGTTGGGGGTAAATCAAATAACGATAAGGTTTCGAGCGGTGAAGCTGCGCTGGAATAATTGTTGCACTGAAAATTGGGATGTTGCTCAACCAATAAGACCTTAATGCCCTGATAAGCCAGTTGTCGCGCGCACTGGCCGCCAGCGGGACCGGCCCCAATGACCACCGCTTCAAACTGTTCCATGGTTGCTACTTTTCTCAGAACGTGTGGGGCAAACCGTCAGCCATGCCAGATAATGCCACCGTTTAAGTTTATCGTTTTTTGGAGATGATTCTCCCTCAAATAGACTTGTGCCGCTGAAACCATTCCACAGCATCGCCTAGGGCTGTATCAATACAAGACTGGGGCAAGCCTAACTCCTTGACGGCTTTGGTGGGATCGTAATACATCTTTTGAGCAGACATCCGAACGCCGTCAATGGGCACCGAGGGGGATCTTCCTAGGGGAGCTAACAGAGATTCCTCCACCCACGCCACCGTCAGGGGCAGCCAGTGGGGGACAGTCCTTGGGGGAGCCGGTAAACCGGTTATTTCTGATAACCGCCCTAGGATTGCTTTTAAGCTTAAATTTTCCCGGCCTAAAATATAGCGATCGCCATTGTTTTTAGCGGCTTGTCCCCGTTGCCAGGCTAAGAGGTGCCCCGCTGCCACGTCCCGTACATCAATTAAATTTAGACCTGTATCCACATAGGCGGGCATTTGGCGCCGTAGGAACCTTAAAATTAAATCCCCCGTTGGTGTCGGTTTAAGATCCCAGGGACCAATGGGAGTACTGGGATTGACAATCACGATATCTTGCCCCGCCTGCCCCGCCTTGATGGCTTCTTGTTCGGCCCAATATTTCGATTGCTTGTAGGCACCAATCAATTTTTCCACCGGACTTTGATAGGTTTCATCGGCCGGTTCACCATCTGGACGAACACCGATCGCCGCGACAGAACTGGTGTAAACAGTCCGCTCAATCCCTGCTTTTTGGGCACAGGCTAAGATATTACGGGTGCCAACAACATTGCTTTGATAGAGACTATCTCGATCTTTTTGCCAGAGGGAATAATGGGCCGCCACGTGGAATAGACCCCGACACCCCTGCATGGGGCGATACAGCATGGGATCGGTGATTTCCCCTGTAACCGTTTCTATTGCTAACCCTTGTAAGTTATCCAAGCGACTACCGGGTCGTACCAGTGCCCGGACGGCGTAGCCTGAAGCCAACAAATGGCGAATTAAATTCGCGCCGACAAATCCCGTTCCTCCAGTCACAAAAAAACAATCGGTCATGGTAAGGTGTTAGACTCGCTGATCAATAGTTGGGGTGAATTCTAGCGGTGTGGGCAAGAATGTTCAATATAATAATCACAACTTGTTGTCCCCTAACACTCAATGAAATTTAGTCACCTGGTTGATTGCCTCCAAGCCCAGATTATGGCCCACAGTCTCGAACTAAGGGGCGATCATAATCCCGATATCACTGGCGTGGCGGCCCTAGAGGAGGCGACACTGGCCCAACTAAGCTATGTAGAAAATGCCAAATACGCAGCACAATTGCCCCACTGCCAAGCGGGGGCCTTGATTTTGCCGTTGGACGAAACGGTACAGGCCCAAGCAGAGAGTCTCGGCATCGCCTGGATGGCAACAGCGAATCCCCGGCTACTATTTGCCCAGGCGATCGCCCTTTTTTATCAACCGTTTCGTCCCCAACCCGGTATTCATCCCACCGCTGTGATTGATCCTTCGGTGCAGTTAGGACAAGACGTTGCCATTGGCCCCCATGTGGTCATTTATCCGAATTGTCAACTAGGCGATCGGGTTTGTGTGCTAGGAAATGTCGTCATTTACCCAGATGTTAGCCTGGGGCACGATACGTTACTCCACGCCAACTGCACCATTCACGAACGGGCCCAGATTGGTCCCCATTGTGTGATCCATAGTGGCGCCGTGATTGGGGCGGAGGGGTTTGGCTTTG
>JBEAQB010000005.1:0-3677 GCA_041164125.1 Cyanobacteriota bacterium | reverse complement strand
ACCATCTTGCCAGGTGGTCTTAAAGTCCGGTGGCACTTCTAGAACGGTATCGGCCCAGACTTTTTCAGTGAGGGGATACTCCCCTGGCGGTACCAGATCGGTCAAGAAACGGGGGACAACGGCAACAATCAGTTGATTTTTCAGTTGACGAGCAAACGCAATTACGTGTTTGTCAAACGGCCCCATCACTGGAATTGGTAAATAGGTTCCTTGTTCAAAAATGGCTCGATAGTGATGCCGCAGCGCCAAGGCCCGCAGAATCAAAAATTGTTTGATTTGACCATTACGACGCTTGTCGAGCAATTGACCACACAGCCCTAAACTATCGCTTTGTAAACCTGCTTGAATCTGTTGTAAGGATTGCATTCGCTGTTGATAGTCTACCGGGCGACGATTATCAGGATCAACTAAACTAAAATCCCACAAATCGCTGCCTTGGTAGAAATCTGGAACCCCTGGGGCCGCAATCTTTAGTAGGGTTTGGGACAGGGAGTTGTAAATGCCATAGTCGGCGATCGCCGCCCAGAATTCTTGAAACTTTGATAAAAACTGATTCTCCGGCGAGGGGGTGAGAATCCGAGCGACGAAATCACTAAAGCCTTCTTCGTAGGCACTGTCAGGTTGCAACCAAGCCGTATGCACTTTAGCTTCCCGTACGGCTTTAATCACGTATTGTTGAAGACGCTCAGTCACTAAACACCGTTCACTCTCTTCAAACGGGAAAACCCCCACCAATGTCTGGTACAAAAAATATTCGTCATTGGCGTCCGGTACTTGGCAATCCCCTAACTCGCGCTTGTGGCAATGGTTGAGGTCACGCCAGTTTTGTACGGCAGCTTCCCACTGATCTGGCAATTCCGACAACACATTTAAGCGGGCCCGCACGTCTTCACTGCGCTTGGTGTCGTGGGTAGAGGTGGCGTTAAGTTTATGGGGCCAATGTTCGACTTGGCTTTTTTGATAGTGATGGAATGCGCTAAGGGAAAGGCCAAATCGTTCCGGTGATCCACCTACTTCGTTTAAAGCAATAAAACGGTTATAAACATAAAATAGGGTATCCTCAATCCCTTTGGCCATTAAGGGACCGGTAAACTGTTGCAATCGCATCACAAAATGTAACCATTGGGCCCGCTCTGCTTCCGGCAAAGATTCTTCATATTCCAACAAGAGAAAACGCTCAATTAAGTTGAGTTCATTAACTAACTGAGGAATTTGTGTGCGCGCGGTGGCGATCGCCGCTTGAATATGGGTTAAGTCATTTTTCTCAATGCCCTCTTGGTTAATGTAGGTACAATAAATGGGAAAGGCGACTAAAACTTCCAAGATTGCCTGCTTTAACCCTCCTTGGGTCAAATCTCTACCGTAACGATATTGGCTAGAAATACGTTTTAAAAATCGTGCTAGATTGTTAACATCACCGGCTAAATTTTTTTCGGCAATTAACCGCTTTTTATCTAAAAAGAGTTGACGAAAAGAAATGTTATTAGTGAAAAATTGTCGGTAAATTTGATTAAAGCGGTCTTCATTTTCCTGCCGACAAAATAGACCATTAACATAGTTTAAAAAATCATAACCCACTGTCCCTTGTACTGGCCAGCGTCGCGGGAGTTGTTCCTGCCATTCTAAAATCTTCTCAATCACCAAGTAAATATCTCCCATCTTCTGCCGCAACGCCATCAAATATTGAGCTGGATCATATAAGCCATCAATATGATCTACCCTTAAGCCCGTAAAAACCTTTTCCCCTACCAATTGGGCAATATAAGCATGGGTTTGATGAAACACCTTCGGATCATCAACCCGGAGGCAAATTAATTCATTGATCGTAAAAAAACGACGATAATTAAGCTCTTCTGCTCCGACTTTCCAAAAAGATAGCCGATAATATTGATCACACAAGAGTTGATCGAGTAAATCGAAGCTTGTTGGTTGATTGGGGATGCCATTAAATGTTTGTAAATTTTGATCGATTAAAAATTTTATCTCAGGGTTAGTTTGGTAAAGTTCCCAGAGAATTTGTTTAACAAATGCTACTTGGTCTTTGCGTTGTTGTCCTGAGATTTCAGGTTGAATATTTTTAACCAAATATAATATTCCCAGTAATTTGATATAATCGGGATGCTGCCGGTTTAACAGGCGAGCCAGCCGACCAAAATCATGGGTGATTAGCTGGGCATAGGATTCAAGGCGGACGGGTAAACTTAAGTCATAATAACTAACATGAAAGCCATTTTGATCATAGGTTAACTGGATTTTTCCCTGCTCTAAGCACCGGTCATAAAAATCCCCCAATAATGGCGTCAAGACTCGATTATTGATATCCTCATAGGCGTAATCCCAATCAATATCAAAGTAATCTAAAAACTCAGAAGCAGGACCATTCTCCAACACATCCATCAAGTATGTATTTTGACTGTCGTAGGCCATATGATTTGGGACAATATCTTGAACCCAGCCCAGCCCGTGTGCCTGTAAGTTATTAATTAATGATCTAAACTCATCTTCTGTCCCTAATTCAGGATTCAGTTGGTTTTGATCAACAATGTCATAGCCATGGGTACTTCCCCGTCTCGCCTTAAAAATAGGGGATGCATAGAGATCCGAAATCCCCAGTTCTGATAGATAAGGAATAATGGCATTGGCTGCCTTAAAACCAAAATCGGCATGGAATTGAACCCGAAACGTGGCGATCGGAATACGCATAGTCATCTCCCAAAACAGGAAAGGGAATGGGGAGACGCGACACTCGGGACAATCCGTAGCGGATCTCTAAGGAATTGCCTGATAGAGAAGGGTATGAAATGGAGCCAAAGTCATAGAGGCATTAAGCCTGATGGTAGATGGCGCCTCCCTTCCAGATCCGCCCCATTCCAAACTGGCTGAATCTAGCTGCTTTTGCCAAGCATATTGCGTCAGGCCGGATGGCGTCGGTTCTAAAGCAACGCTAGGTAAGGAAATGGATGATGGCTCAAAATTGAGAAGTAGTAACCAGAGGGATTGTTTTCCCGGTCCAATTATTTGAATAATGCCTTGACTTTCATGGCAGCTCAGGGGAGAGTCCTGACACGACGCCGGACCGATCGCCAGTTGTTTGCGGATCTGGATCAAGCGTTGATAGTAGCGAAATAAGACCTGGTGGGAATTGGTGTTTAATAAGGCCCAATTAAGTTTCGATTGTTCAAAGGTCTGCTCACTGACGGGGTCGGGGGGAGACCCAGGGCCGTAAAAATCAGCAAATTCGGCTTTTCGTCCTTGACGGACGGCTTCATTCAGTTGGGGATCGCCATGGCTAACAAAGTATAAGAACGCTTGAATTTCCCCATACTCTTCCCCCATAAATAACAACGGAATATAGGGGGATAACAGTACGGCACTAGCTGCTAGCTTGAGCCCTTCAAACGAGACTAACTGCGACAGCCGATCGCCCAGCAGCCGATTCCCCACTTGGTCGTGGTTCTGGGAGAAGACCACAAATTGTTGTGCGGGACAATCTTGGGCATTGCTGCCATGGTGACGCTGCCGAAAGGGAGAGTATTTCCAGTCATAAACAAATCGCTGACGATAGGCTGTTATCAAACAGCGGCGATCCTCAAAATCCTGATAATACCCTTGCTGTTCTCCGGTTAACCGCACATGGAGGGCATGGTGGAAATCATCGCACCATTGGGCATCCAGAC
>JBEAQB010000004.1:0-2654 GCA_041164125.1 Cyanobacteriota bacterium | reverse complement strand
CAAAAGGGGTTGGCTACGTCAGTGGCGACACTGAAAAGCAGGTATCTGTCAGCGAAGCTAGCTGGAAACGGTTAGGGCAGATCGCCGCTAGTAAGGTGCAATTGATCCGCCGTTCAAACGGATTGATTGTTGCCTAGTTCACTGTAAAGCCGTCCTCCGCTTCGCTAAAGGACGGGGTTTCTACCCATTTTTCTGATGACTTGGCAATTATAATTTTGTAAAATTTGATCACGACTGACAATGGGAATTGACTCTATGCGGCTCAGATTTTTGCATGAGAGTGAGAGTTGCAGATGGAATTAAGGCGGGTTCCCTATCCCACCAGATGAAGGTGTGTGTGTCGAGTAGTAACTTCATGTTTGTCCTAACCAAAATTCATCAGGAAGTGGGGCATCAAAATCATCCGCGATCCAATAGGGAATCTCCTGATGTAAGCCTGCAATATGCTCTTTGGGTTGTACGGGTGGTGTTCGTTGTCGGAGAAAACCGGCAAAGTCAAGGACTTCCTGCTGTTGTTCCAGGGACAAAAAGCGAATTTGCTCAATGTTCTCTATCCCTGTAGTCGATTTTGGAAATATCGAGCGTATAACTCACAACGAGTCCGCACTTTTGTGCCTTCCCGTGAAGAAATCAACCCTGCTCCCCGCAAACGAAAATAAATATCATCATCGGAGCAAACTTGGTTTTGAATCACTTCTAATAATCCTTGTTTTTGCTCTGGCTTAGTTCCGAGTCGGAAGAGATGATAGCGTAGATGATCCCCGAAGGGCCCTTGATCATCCGTCGCTCTTTCAAATAATTCAGCGATGCTAATTTGCTGACTGGCTACCATGTACAAGGCTTTTCGTGTGAGAAACGGATGCCCTCCCAGTAAAGTCATCAATTCTGTGACTTTCTCCTCCGTCAAAGGATTACCGTGCTGCTCATTCAGATGGGAAACCTGAGCCAAGCTAAAATCATCCAAATCTAAAATTTGACCGACATTAAAGGGGGATTGGTGTAAATTATCAATCAACTGATAGGGTTCTGTTGAAGTGACTAAAACTAGATCAAACTGTTTCCAAACGGGCATATTGGCGCGGCTATTATGCCAACTGCGGAGCATACTAAAAAAGTCCGAGCGAAACTCCGTATCAAACACCCGCTCCACTTCATCCATGGATAACACCAAGGGCATTCCTAAGGCTTTCAGTAAATGGCGACCCATGTAACGGGTGCAGCGTTGACTATTGCCCAACATAGGAGACCAATATTCATCTAGTTTATCTTCCAGTTCCAATACATCCGTTAGCCAGGCACAAAACTGATAGAAAAAACGATCGGCATCCCCTAAGGCAGATTTATCAAAGAGTTGAAAGTCTAGAAATGCTACCCGTTTTCCGGCTTCGATCGCTGCGGCATTAGTCCGACTGAGCAAGGAACTTTTTCCCACTTGGCGCGGCCCTTTAATCGTGATGGTTACGCCTTGTTGTTGAATCGTTTCCAAAGCGATCGTATCGCAATGACGAGTTACATAAAACTGGGATTGAGGATCCATCGTTCCGGCAGGAATTTCGAGTACGGGCATATCGGCAAAGGGTTTGGGTAAGGAGGGCGTGGGTAAGGTGGATAATATACTGGGTAATCCACTGGGATGTTCCGGGACAAAATTGCCTCGGCTCATCATAATTTCCTGAACTTCTTCAATCAATTTTGGAGTATCCTGGGGACTCTTCCATTCTCGTTGTTGGATTTGATCTAAACATCCCCGTAAGCTGTAGTTTAAGTTGGAATTTAAAGGAAATTGAATCCGAATGGGGAGGAGTTTAGGATTACCTTGAATTTCTTGAAATCGTAAAGCTTTTTCTAGCTCTGCGATCACCATTTCACTGGTTACAGATTGCTCAGATAATAATACTAATACATAGTCCGATCGCTGGAGTTCTTGCTCTAAACGTTGGGGCCAGGATTCTCCGAGTTGTAAATCTTTTTGAGCCATAAAAGCATGATGCCCCTGTTCTTCTAAAGCATCATGAAACTGCTGAGCGATCGTTACATCCGGCTCGATCGTCCGGTAACTGAGGAAAATCCGTTGCGGTGACAGTAAATAAAATACTCGCATCTGCCCTTCAACGCCTTTTAAGTCCTTTAAACCACCATCCACAAAGGGCAAAGGCAGAGCATTATGAACAGAATCATAAACGGTGCGGGAAATGCACACCCCACCGGGCGGTGCTTCTCCTTGGAGTCGGGATGTAATATTGACCACAGATCCCATAATGTCATCGTCATCAGCGGTGCGGGTCACGTCGCCGGAATGTACACCAATGCGATGGAGTAGTCGTTCCGCAGTGGGCAGCGATCGAGCTTGTTCTAGGAGTGCTAATTGCATTTCACGGGCACAGTTCACCGCTTGTTTAGCACTTTGAAAACAAAGCATTAAACCATCTCCCGTAGAGTTAACCACATGACCGCCACTCTCACGACAAATGGTTTTCATGAGCCGCTTATCCCGCTGCATATAGGCAATGGTTTGGTCTGAAGTGGGAGAAGTTTTCTTAGCAGGGGCATTCATAAGTCCAGTGGAATTGACAACATCGGTAAAAACGATCGCTGCCATACCACTTTGTCCCGCAGGGATCCAGGGAGGAACAGAATATTTAACGGCTGTCATG
>JBEAQB010000003.1:0-3133 GCA_041164125.1 Cyanobacteriota bacterium | reverse complement strand
GCCCCAGCCGGTTTCTTCTGCCACAAGAATGATGGACAGGGGAGAATCAAGCAAAACTTGTAATAAGTCCTGTTGCCGACACTGCCAGGTTTCCTCCGATAGCGCTAGACAATTAGCCACCCATCCCCCCAAGGAATCGACAAGGATACATGCATTGGCCGGCAGACTCGAGACATTTTTAAGAGGGCCGCTCAAGTTTTGGGAGACACAGAGGGTTTGCCAATGATTCGGACGGCGTTGACGGTGGCGATCAATACGGGCTTGCCAGTCAGGATCATCAGGATTTTCTTGACCTGTGGCAATGTAAATGACGGAATTTGACCGCTGTAGCGCCAGCTGTTCAGCCCATTCACTTTTGCCGGAACGGCTGGGACCGGTGACCAGAATGCTTTTCGGGTGTGGAAGACTGGCCATGATCGGTAGGAAAATAAACGGTATGTTGGCAAAAATCTTCCCTGGGGACAGCCAAAGGGCGGTTTGATTTATATGAAGGGCTTTCTCTTTCCCTATATTTTGCCAGAAATTAATTCTGCCAGTGCCAGTCTTTGATGTTCCAGGTATTGCGATCCCAGGGGGTCAGGGCTACCCCCATTAATGGGTTACTGACCCCCACGACGTCGGCACGGTGGACAAGGGGCACTAACGCATAGTCATTGACCAACAAATCATTCATGGTGATAAATAATTGTTGCCGTTTGCTGGGATCCAGTGCAGTCAGGGATAATTGCCAGAGCCTGTCGTATTCAGGGTTACAATAGCGACCGACATTATCGCCACTCCAATTGTTATTGGCTTGGGGAATTTCAGCACAGGTGAACGTTTTGAGATACTTAGTGGGGTCGGGGCTGGTATTACCTGTGGTAAACATGGTTAAGTCGGCGTAAAATCTTTCCAGGCTGTCAGGATTGGCGGGGTCGCCGGAAAAGAGGACGCTGGGATCAATGCTTTTTAACTCAACACCGATGCCCATACTTTGCAGCGTTTGTTTAATGACTTGTTGGCTTTTTTGCCGTAGGGGATTAACACTAGTCTGAAAAACGATCTGCATTTCCACGCCGTTTTTATCCCGAATACCGTTGCCGTTGCTATCCTGCCAACCGGCTTGGTCTAGTAGTTGCTCCGCTTGAGCGGGATTAAAGCGATAGCCTGTATTGGGGGAGGCAAACTCTTGGGGGAGGAGCAAAATATTGGCGGTGGCTTGCCCGGTCACCCCATAGAGTTGTTGAGCAATTAACGCTCGGTCTATACCAAGGGCGATCGCCTGTCTGACTAGGGGATCTTGGAGGAAAGGGTGGGGAAATTTCACCGAGGACCGATCGCCGTCGGTTCTTTTCGCATCAGGATCACTGAAATTAAACACAATTCGTTCGCTTAAGGTGCCCAAATCTGTGACGACTTTACCGTTTGTCCCCTTGTCTAAGGACTGTAAAATCTGATTTTCCACCTGCAAATTAAAGGCAAAATCGGCTTCCCCTGTTTGTAATACCGCTCGGGCCGCTGAGGTGGCATCTCCGCCTCCTTTGAGTTCCACCTGTTGAAAGCCTAATGCGTCTGGTTCACGAAAGTGGGGATTCGCTTCATACAACACCACATCGCCGGGTTTAAAGTCACTCACACGATAGGGCCCCGTACCAATGGGGCGTAAATTTGCCGGCGCTTGACGGGCTTGCTCACCAACATAATTTTGATAAATATGTTTAGGTAAAATCATGCCTTCACTGCCCACAAAGGGCAGAAACCAAGCTGCGGTCGGTTCCTTAAAGGTAATTTTCACCGTCTGGGAATCTAAGGCTTCCACCGTGGCGATCGCCTCGTAACTGCCAGCACTCGTGGCCCCTGTTTGGGGATTACGAATAAAGTCATAGGTAAAAACCACATCATCAGCACTAAACGGCTGCCCATCAGACCATTGCAAACCGGATTTGAGTTTCCAGATCACTGACTTGCCATCCGCTGCCACCCCACCATTGTCTGGACTGGGAATTGTCTCTGCTAAAAAAGGAATTAACTGTCCCTGGCGATTAAACGTAGCGAGGGGTTCCAAGGTAATACGACTGGCTTCTGCATCTTTAAAACCAGTGGATAAATGGGGGTTAAGAATGGTAGGGGCTTGCCACGAGAGAATTTTTAAGGGTGGCTTGTCTCGCCCCGACTGACTGCTGCGACTGACCGGCGGATCAGGCGGCATCGGAGCGCAGGCCAAAAGCACGAGGGGTAACAGACTCAACGCAGCAGAGCATACTCGGAATTTCATAGAACCGGACGACAATCAGCTCACATCCGCTCGATTGTCCCACAAAATCCCGTTGCGTCAATTGTAATGGCGCGGGATCTTTCGCTATGGTTACATCAACCCCTTTCAACCAAGCCTTTATGTTCTTTCCCCCCCCCAATGGATCATCAGACAACAACAATGTGGATGCGAAAAATATTGAAGAGGACTATCTGGATATTGAGGCCCCCCGACGTCGTCTCGCCTTAAAGCGGGCCCGCAATTGGTTTGTGCTCCTGGTTGCTGCAGGCTTAACGTTGGGAGTGGTTGTAGCGTTTGGCGTAGTGCAGGTGTTGAATCGTTTAGGATTGACGGCAAAACCCGATGCGCCCTTACAAATTGAACTATCCCGTCCTGAACAGCCAGAATCACGATTCTAACGGTGGGCACTGACCTGTAAGGCGGGGGCGGCGGCCAGCAACCTTTGCGTGTAGGGCTGCTGGGGGTTGGTAAAAACCTGTTCGGTTGTCCCGAGTTCAATAATTTTGCCTTGATACATCACAGCAATCCGGTCACAAAATGCCCTAGCGACCCAAAGATCATGGGTGATAAATAAATAGGTTAAGTTAAAGGCTGTCTTTAGTTCTTGCATTAAAGTTAGTACTTGACTCTGCACCCTAGCATCTAGCATGCTGACAGGCTCATCACAAATGACAAATTTGGGCTGCGTAATTAATGCCCTGGCGATCGCCACCCGCTGTTGTTGTCCACCGGATAGTTGCCGGGGAAAGCGGTAGAAATAGTCCTCTGTTGGCGTTAATTCCACCTGTTCTAAGCTGGCCATAACCTGAGTTTTAATGGCATTACGAGACCCCAAATTATGAATAATTAATGGATCAGCAATACTTTGTCCCACCGTCA
>JBEAQB010000002.1:0-22602 GCA_041164125.1 Cyanobacteriota bacterium | reverse complement strand
CATGTTACTGGTCAACCCCGTCTGGATTTGGCGCTTAGGGTTTCAACTGAGTTTTTTGGCAACGTTTGGCATTGTCACCATGGCCAAGCCATTGCAAACTTCTTTAGCGTTTCTGCCGCCTAAAATTGCTGAAATCGTTGCGGTGCCAGTCGCCGCTAGTGTCTGGACAACCCCCATTTTATTATTCCAATTGGGCTATTTTGTCCCCGCCGCTCTCCCCTTGAATATTCTGATTACGCCGTTGTTGGAAGTGTTAAGTTTTGGCGGCATGATCAGTGCGGGGGTCAGTTTAGTTCTTCCTCCCCTGGGCAGTGGTCTCGCGTGGGGGCTTGCTTTTCCCGCTCATTGGTTAATCCTGATCGCCCAGCAATTTCAGCAAGTGCCACATATTGCCATCGGTCAGCTTGGCCTTTGGCAAGTGGGCTTGATGTATGGCGGTTTTGGCTTAATCGGCTGGGTTCCTTGGGGGCGGCGGCGATCGTTATGGATTGGGCCATTTTTAGTGGCGCTACTGTTGATTCCTGCCCTGTTTGTGGGGCAAACCCGTGTCCAAGCGACGGTGTTTGAGAGTCGTGAAGGACCGGTCATCGTTGCCCAACGCCCCGGCTACACCACGGCGATCGCTACAACCCCGGCTGATCAAGTCGACCATTTATTACAGCCGTTTTTTGCCAAACAAGGCATTAATCACATCGACTGCCCAGTGTTCGTGCCCATAGGAAGAACGCAGACAGAGAGCCTAAACCATTGCTCCGCAACGACTTGGTATGCTCAATCCCCCCCTATTTTAGCCCTGGAATTTGCCGGGCAACGCTGGTGGATTTTTTGGCAAATTCCTGATCGGAACCGTCCCGCGCCTCCGTTACCCTTAGAGCAACGACCTGATGTGCTAGTTTGGCCGGGGTCCTTCTTTCCCGATTCCTGGTTAGACCAACTGCGCCCCACCACGGCGATCGCCGTTTCTCCCTATGGCAGCGATGCCCTACGTCAAACAGTAGAAAGGTTTAACGGACAACTCTGGGTAACCGGGGAAGATGGGGCGGTGCAATGGACTCCCCGCATGGGTTTCTCCGCCACACTAAACGCCATGGATGCCAATTTACGGTAAGATGGGAGCGACAAAACTGAAGAAAGGCCCTTTCAAAACGTCCGGGGAGAGGTGGCAGAGCGGTTGAATGCACTTGACTCGAAATCAAGCATAGGGAGACCTATCGGGGGTTCGAATCCCCCCCTCTCCGTTGATCACAAAAATGTCCCCAACTGACTCCTGACGCGAGTTAGATCCCGGGAGCAAGCCAACGAAACAGAGACTGATCCAGAAAGATGGTGACAGGATTTGAACCTGCGACCGGCTGATTACAAATCAGCTGCTCTACCCCTGAGCTACACCAGCATCGTTAGCTACAGAATAGCATGAAGACTCACTCTGGGGTTGGACGGTGGCGTGAAATCCATGGGCCCAATTCCCAGACCATGAGGAGATGTAGACGCCGATGTTAACTTTGATTGTCGCGACTGGTAACCCTGGCAAACTCGCAGAAATGCAGGCTTATTTAGCCTCGGTTGACTGTCAGTTGGTATTAAAGCCGGCGGATCTGGACATTGCAGAAGTCGGCAGCACCTTTAGGGAAAACGCCTGTCTGAAAGCCTCTCAAGTGGCTAAAGCCCTCAAACAATGGGCGATCGCCGATGATTCAGGGCTAGCGGTTGACGCCTTAAACGGAGCGCCAGGCCTCTATTCGGCCCGTTATGGCCGCACGGACGCAGAACGGATTCAGCGGTTACTAGCCGCCCTTGGTGATCAGCCCCATCGCCAAGCCCAATTTATTTGCGCCGTGGCGATCGCCGACCCGGACGGAAACATCCAACTCACCAGTGAGGGGTGCTGTCAGGGGGAAATCACCTCGACCCCACGGGGAGAAAACGGTTTTGGCTACGATCCAATCTTTTGGGTGCCAGCCTTTCAAAAGACCTTTGCTGAAATGAGCTACAGCCAAAAACACGAAAATAGCCACCGAGGAAAGGCTTTTGCTAAACTGCTTTCCCAGTGGCCAGCCATTGTCAGCCAAGCAAGATGACTGCGAGAATCGGCACAGCCCAGACTGACCAAACGGTGCAGGCGTCCAGGCTAGATAAAAATTGCTAGATGGCTTCAGTATCTTTTTCCCCCGTCCGAATTCGGACAACCGAATCCACCGGGCTAATAAAGATTTTACCGTCGCCAATTTCTCCGGTTCTTGCTGCCGCGACTAACTTGTCAACGACCATGTCAACCTGTTCCTCATCGACAACAATCTCGATTTTGAGCTTCTGGAGAAACTCAACGGTGTATTCAGAGCCACGGTAGCGCTCTGTTTGACCTTTTTGACGGCCAAAGCCCCGTACTTCAGAAACTGTCATACCGACAATCCCTGCGTTCACTAGCGCGATTTTAACTTCGTCTAGCTTAAAGGGGCGAATAATCGCTTCTACTTTTTTCAAACTTGGTACTCCTCGTGCAATAATCTAGTCGTTGTTTCTAGTTATAATGCTAGCTTGTCACTTGTAGCACGTTTTTTAAAAGTTTTTTTGTAAAAATCAGTACTTTTTCGTTCTGCCCTGAGGGGGTTGGACAATAGTACGAGAATTTTTTGGGGGCTTTGGTGGGCTTTGTTTGGTCATTGATTGGGATTGAGTCTTCGAGCGCCAAGAACTCGCGACGGTTTGATTTTGACAGTCCCCAAGAGACCGTCTTCCCCCCTGTCGAGGGGGTTTCATTCAGCGTGTCAATGTCAGAGGGAAAGTCGTAATCCTTTAAATCAGATGACGGAACCTGTATGATAGTTTCTTAATTTAAGTTAACGTTCCATGGTTAACGCTCTCACTGACTAATTTTTATCGTTTACGAGGATTAAGGACTTTGCCTAAGCGTTATTTATTTACCTCTGAGTCGGTAACGGAAGGCCACCCAGATAAGGTGTGCGATCAGATTTCTGACACGATTTTAGATGCCCTTCTGACCCTAGATCCCAATAGTCGCGTGGCAGCGGAGACCGTCGTCAATACTGGGCTAGCGTTAGTCACAGGGGAGATCACCTCCCAGGCCCACATTAATTTTGTTGAATTAATTCGGAATAAAATTGCAGAAATCGGCTATACCAATGCAGACAACGGCTTCTCTGCAAATAGTTGCGCGGTGATGCTGGCGATCGACGAACAGTCCCCCGATATTTCCCAGGGGGTCACGGCGGCCCAGGAACAACGCCACGCCCTCAGTGACGATGAACTGGATCAAATTGGGGCCGGGGATCAGGGCTTAATGTTTGGCTTTGCCTGTAACGAAACCCCTGAATTAATGCCACTGCCCATCAGCTTGGCCCACCGCATTGCCTTACGTTTATCGGCAGTTCGCAAGTCGGGCAAGTTAGCATACCTCCGTCCCGACGGCAAAACCCAGGTGTCAATTACTTATGAGGATGGTATCCCGGTTGCCATCGATACCATTCTGATCTCGACCCAGCATGATGAGGCGATCGGCGACATTACCGAGAACGACGCGGTACAAGCCAAAATCAAAGCCGATCTGTGGGAGTGGGTAGTCCAAGCCTGTTTTGAGGACATTGACCTCAAACCCACCGATAAAACCCGCTTCATCGTTAATCCAACTGGAAAATTTGTTGTTGGCGGTCCCCAAGGTGACGCCGGCCTCACGGGGCGTAAAATTATTGTGGATACCTATGGCGGTTATTCCCGCCACGGCGGTGGTGCTTTTTCGGGTAAAGATCCCACAAAAGTTGACCGTTCCGCCGCCTATGCCGCTCGTTATGTCGCCAAGAATATCGTCGCGGCAGGGTTAGCGGCTAAATGTGAAGTTCAGGTTAGCTATGCGATCGGGGTTGCCCGTCCGGTAAGCGTTTTAATTGAAACCTTTGGCACTGGCAAAGTCGATGAAGCTAAGTTATTAGACGTTGTCCTGAAAAACTTTGAATTACGACCGGCCGGCATTCTGCAAGCCCTCAATTTAAAAAACTTACCCGCAGAAAGGGGGGGGCGATTCTATCAAGATGTGGCTGCCTATGGTCATTTTGGCCGCAATGATCTTGATCTGCCTTGGGAACGGACGGACAAAGTCGCAATACTCAAGGCCGCTTTCGAGCCAGCAACGGCCATGGTCTAGGGGGGATCGCAACGGTTCCTCTGCTTGTGAGTCCCGTGAATTTTGCCCTTAGAAGGGCCCGCGATGTCCGCAACTCAGGCTAAACTACAGGATGATATGAAATTCTTGTTGATATCATGAGTGTAGTTAGTCAAGTTATTCTGCAAGCCGACGATCAGCTTCGTTACCCAAGTAGCGGAGAATTAAAAGGGATTCAGGCATTTTTAAAAACTGGAGCACAGCGTATTCGCATCGCGGAAACCTTTGCTGAAAATGAAAAAAAGATCGTAGATCAAGCCCAAAAACGACTGTTTAAGCAACATCCAGAGTATCGTGCTCCGGGGGGAAATGCTTACGGACAAAGGCAATACAATCAGTGCCTCCGGGATTATGGATGGTACCTCAGACTGGTCACCTACGGTGTTTTGGCGGGGGATAAACAACCCATCGAATCCACGGGGTTAATCGGTGTTAAAGAAATGTATAACTCTTTGAACGTACCTGTCCCGGGCATGGTTGATGCGGTATTGGCGCTTAAAGATGCGGCCCTTGGTCTGTTGAGCGCCGAGGATGCCAAGGAAGCGGGTCCCTATTTTGATTACATTATTCAGTTTATGTCTTAACTGGGATTGCCCTGGTGGGTAACGAAGAAGGCTATTGGCTTATCCATGACCGATCGCCATCTTCGTTTTTATTTTTCCAACCCTTGGTTATTTTTCTGCCCGGACAGTTACCTATGCCCTGGCCTAAATCGCTCCCACTGATATCGATCACCTTAGTGATGATCACCTATGCCGCCTTCGGTTGGTCAATCGCGGGGGAAAGTGTTGCCTGGGCTGATTACTGGGACAATCAACTAGACCTGCTTGCCTGGGATGTTGAAGAGCAAACTATTTTACTGTTAATTCATACCCTGGCCCTGTTAGTCATTACCTTAGCGACGTTGGCGTTGACTGCTCCGATCACATTAATGACCTACTTCGTCGGCAGTTGGGTTCAATCAGAAGCTCGCTCAATGGTATACATGGTGCTCTGGTCGTTCGTATTCGTGATTTCGTTGCGGTGGTTTAATCACTTTACTACTTTTTTTGTACTCCTTTGCGCGGCAATCTTAGGGCGAATTGAATTACGGTCTATGGGGCTAACCCCAGCAAAAACCCTTTTCTTGTTGACGCTAATTTGCTTGACTGGTTTTGCTGGGGGGGCCTACGGCTATTTTTATTACCATGATTTTTCTTTTAGCTGAACATAGATTGCGTCAATTCATTAGTCACCAAGATTCAACCGTGCCGACCGGGAATCCGGAGGCGATCAAGACGGTGGCTGTCATTGATCATCCCTGATTGCTATGCGTACTGTTGGCGGCGTTTAGCGTCATAAAACTGAGAGCAAATTCCCCTTAATCCTGCTGCGACGAGTGTCTTCAGCCCTTCCTAACGCTTATGGCTTCTACGAAAGTAATTGTGCAAAAAATTTTTATCCTTGCCTCTGGTATCTCGTTCCTGGGCATGATGACCCTACCCATGCTCAATATTTTTAAGGGGGACACCAATCCGCCGCCATCGTCTAATGCGTCGGTCCCCAATCAACCCCCCAATGCTGAAGAACAAGCCAAAATTGCGGCGATCGCCGAGGGGTATGCCAAAGTATTAGAGCGGGAACCGGATAATGCCAATGCCCTCCAAGGTTTGGTGGAAGCGCGTTTACAGTTAGGGGATTTACCGGGGGCCATTCCGCCGCTGGAAAAATTAACCCAACTTTATCCAGAACAAGACCCCCTAAAACAATTACTACTCGTCATCAAACAAGAGGTAGCGGGATCGTCTCCCTCAAGTGATGCGTCCCCGCCCCCCGTCCAACCCTAAGGACCCTCAGACCACGTTTCCTCTGGATTGACACTTTCGTCGCACTGCTGGAGCCCATCAGGATTTCCCTGACGCCGCACTGACCGCCGTGCCGTTTGCCCCCATGACCCAACTGCATCAGGCCTTTACCATTTTTCTGAGCCTTCTCGTTGAAGCATTACCGTTTTTGACCATTGGGGTAATTTTATCCAGTGCGTTATTAATTTTCAGCGATGAGAAAAAATTGATTGCTATCCTCCCTCGCCACCCATTCCTAGGGGCGATCGCCGGTAGCATGATGGGATTCTTGTTTCCAGTCTGTGAATGTGGCAATGTCCCAGTGGCGCGACGGTTTTTAATGCAAGGCTTACCCACCTCCGTTGCAGTAGCCTTCTTATTAGCAGCCCCGACGATTAATCCGATCGTCATTTGGTCGACCTGGGTTGCCTTTCGGGATCAACCAAGCATGGTCGTTGCTAGGGTAGTTTGCTCCTTGATTATTACGATTATTATCAGTTGGGTTTTCAGTCGTCAGGCCGATCCCAGACCCTTATTAAAACCGGTTTTAGCCAAGCGCTTAGACTATTTAACCCGCACCAGAGTACAAGTCCCTGCAGCGGTTGAGTCGCCGCTGTTAGAATCAGGCACCTTTTTATTAGGGACGACAGGGCCCCCCCTGCGCTTAGAGGCTAAGGCGGCGGAGATAGAATTGTCCCCCATCGCTCCCAACCGTTGGCAGTTATTTAGCGATAACATCGTCCAAGAATTACGGGAATTAGGGGGAATGTTAATTATTGGTAGTGCGATC
This sequence comes from Cyanobacteriota bacterium, assembly GCA_041164125.1. GTDB lineage: Bacteria > Cyanobacteriota > Cyanobacteriia > Cyanobacteriales > Microcystaceae > Synechocystis. Next base: position 15,815 of record JBEAQB010000002.1, on the reverse strand, counting down.
GCCGCTATCATTCAAGTCTTCATCCCGAGGGAATGGATTTTACATTTGGGGCAGGGCACCATCAGTTCAATTTTGGCAATGATGTTATTAGCTGCCGTTGTTGCAGTCTGTTCCACGGTGGATTCCTTTTTTGCCCTGTCCTTTGCCTCAACCTTTACCAGCAGTTCCCTGCTCGCCTTTCTCGTCTTTGGTCCCATGATTGATATCAAGAGCATCGGCCTACTGCTATCCATCTTTCAGCGCCGGATTGTCCTGTATTTATTGCTTTTGGCGGGACAGTTGACATTTTTGCTGAGCATGGGACATCGCTACCTATTCTAGCGGGGTGATGTTAGCTGATCTAACGAAAAAAAGGCTTAATCCTCTCCAACGGTGAGCTGACGAGGACTCCCCCGCTCAATTTTGTAATCAATGCCTTGGGCCCCTTCCATTTCCAGATCGGCTAAAAACCCCTGATGATGATCAATCGCCTCCTGCTGGGAGTCAAAGGGGCCAAAATAATAAACACAGTGGGGAACTTGGGTTGAAACACGAATCCACCACTTACGCTGGGAAAAAAACAGGAAACTCACTCCCGAAAAGAACAGCAGAAAAAGCAAAAAGCCAAACATAGACAACTCGCTCAGTAGAAAAAAGCCAAATGGTCGATTACCTCAACCCCCTTATAGCTCAAATTGTGCGAGGAAATGCGAGACGTTGGCAGAAATTTGTCGCATCCTCCCACCCTCAACCCTATCGACTTGAATGATCAAGAACGACACGGTGGGAGAAAGTCATTGAATCGAGATATTCCTGAGTCTGATTTTGACAGTGGCCGCCTCATCCCAGACAAGAGGAGAAACCAATTTATCAGTGATTAGAGCCCCATACTCCCGACAAAACGGGGCTAAGGATACACCCAAGACTTAAACTTTTTTTAAATCTCGTCCCTTGAAACCTGAGCTAACGTTAAAAGCAAGTTGGCTAACGCCGGCTTGGTTTTGATTCTCCTCCGCTCTTCATTCTTCAGGAGTTTTTATGTTGAAAATTGGCATCAACGGTTTTGGGCGTATTGGTCGCCTGGTCGCTCGCATTGCCATGCAGCACCCCGAAATTGAATTGGTTGGCATTAATGATCTTGTGCCTGCCAAAAATTTAGCCTATTTGTTTAAATACGACTCCACCCATGGTTTGTACGCGGGGGAAGTCATGGTCAAAGGGGACGGTATTTTTATTGACGATCTGTTTGTTCCTTGCCTCTCTGAGCGCGATCCTAGCCAGCTCCCCTGGTCCCAATTGGGAGCAGACTATGTCGTGGAATCAACCGGCTTATTTACCAAATATGACACGGCTGAGAGTCACCTCAAAGCCGGAGCGAAACGAGTCGTTATTTCTGCGCCTAGCAAGGATCCCGACAAAATCCCGACCTTTGTTTATGGGGTAAACCACCTTAATTACAATCCTGAGACTGACAAAATTGTTTCTAACGCCAGTTGTACCACCAACTGTCTTGCCCCCGTGGCTAAAGTTTTAGACGACAACTTTGGCATTGTCGAAGGCTTAATGACCACTGTTCACGCCATGACTGCGACCCAACCCACAGTGGACGGGCCCAGCAAAAAAGACATGCGTGGCGGTAGAGGCGCAGCACAAAATATTATCCCCTCTTCTACCGGCGCAGCGAAGGCCGCCGCCTTAGTGTTGCCCCATTTAAAAGGAAAATTAACAGGGATGGCCTTTCGGGTGCCCACTCCCGATGTTTCTGTGGTGGACTTGACCGTTAAAACGGAAAAAGCCACCAGTTATGAAGAAATTTGCGCCGCCATGAAAACAGCCTCGGAGGGAGAGTTACTGGGGATCTTGGGGTATACCGAAGATGATGTCGTGTCGATGGATTTCTGTAGCGATCCCCGTTCTAGTATCTTTGATGCTGGGGCTGGTATTGGCTTAAACAGCAACTTTTTCAAAGTTGTTTCCTGGTACGACAATGAATGGGGGTATTCTTGCCGAGTCCTGGATTTAATGATCCACATGGCGAAGCAGGAGGGCTTGGCGTAATCCCTACCCTCTCCCCCCAGATCCTGAATCCCTCTTTTGGGATAAGAGGGATTTATGTTTGTGGACTAGCGGCAATCGTCATCCCTGTGGTGAGTTGATCCATGGCGGCTTGATATTGGGCATCCAACTCAGACCCAATCTGGGCATAGGTAATTAAGGGTTCTTCCACTGTGGTATCGGGGGTAATACCGAGCTTGTGGATGTCATGGTGGGCAGGGGTTTCGTATTTGGCCACCGTAATCGCCAGACCGGCCCCGTCGGACAATTCAAATAAAGACTGAATTAGACCTTTGCCAAAGGTCTTTTCGCCGATTAAGGTGGCGCGATGGTTATCCTGCAATGCCCCCGCTAAAATTTCGCTGGCGCTGGCGGTACCTTGGTTCACTAACACTACTAAGGGGCGATCCGTTAGGGCTTCACCTTTGGTAACAAAACTATCCTGAACGCCCTGACGGTTAACGGTGTAAACAATAGTGCTTTCTGGTAACCACAGACGGGCAATATCAATGCCGGCCTGTAACAGCCCACCGGGATTATTCCGTAAATCCAAAATATAGGCGATCGCCCCTTGGCGGTCTAATTTAGCAATGGCATGGGCGACTTCCTCATAGGCATTGGCACTAAATTGACTCAGGCGGATATAGCCTACAGGGGTTTGGGGGCGGGAGGTGTCTAAATTAGCGACAACGGGACTGAGGGAAATGAGCTGGCGGGTAAGGGTCAATTGTTGAGGCGCCACCGCTGCAGCGGGCAAAATTTTCAAGGACACTTGAGTCCCTTCAGGACCCCGCATCCGGGCGGCCGCTTCATCGAGACTGAGGGAGTGGGTATCGACACCATCAATTTCTAAAATGCGGTCATGGGGTTGTAACCCTGCTGACTCGGCGGGGGAACCGCTTAGGGGGGCCATGATTTCTAGCTGTTCTGTTTCGGGATTAATATTAATCTGTAGGCCAACACCCGAAAGTTCCCCCGTGGTGGTTACCCGTAAATTTCCGTACTGTTCCGGTCGCAATAACCGTGTAAAGGGTTCATCCAACGTCGCTAACATTTCCTCGATCGCCGTGTAGGTTTCGTCACGGTTACGGAGGGGACGCTTGACATATTTTTCCCGCAGAAACCACCAGTTTTGTCCGTTGAAGGTATCGTCCAAATACGATTGATTGACCAAACGCCAAGATTGCAATAACAGTTTCTGTTCTTCGCTAAACGCCATGGCACTGGCGGGATGACCCAGGTAGGTCACCAGACTGACCGCTAAACACAGAATAACGACCCAAACCCGACGTGATGCCTGACTCATTCGCGTGCTTGATACCCTCATTAATTTCATTTCCCAAAGTTTGCTGAGTTCCTATTTTAAAGTATTATTCTAGACGCCGAAATTCTCGACGAGTCGTGATCTCCCGACGACATTTCTATGCAAGAGTCCCCTGCTTCATCCCGTTGGCAATTTTTGCGGGAGAATGGTCCATTATTAATCATTGCCTTGGTTTTGGCATTGTTAATACGAATTTTCATTGCTGAACCCCGCTATATTCCCTCCGACTCGATGTTACCCACCCTAGAACGAGGCGATCGCCTCGTGGTGGAGAAAGTTTCCTACCATTTTCATCCGCCGCAAGTGGGAGACATTGTGGTATTCCATCCCCCAGAATTATTACAACGGCAAGGATATCAGCTCGATCAAGCCTTTATCAAGCGGGTAATTGCCACACCGGGACAGACAGTTCAAGTGGAAAATGGCGTTGTCTACCGGAACGGTGTTCCCCTAGCAGAAACCTACACATTGGAAGCTCCCTACTACCATCTTCCCCTAATTGAGATTCCCGACAACCAACTCTTTGTCATGGGAGACAATCGCAACAACAGCAACGATTCCCATATCTGGGGCTTTTTACCCGAAAAAAATATTATTGGCCACGCCCTCTTTCGATTTTACCCTGTCACCCGTTGGGGAAAAATTTGAGACCGATTAAAAACTCGAAACAGGATGAACCGGAATTGACTTAAGCGACTTCAGCCACCGCCAAGCAACACCGTTGAGTAATAACCCTAATAAAAATAAGAACGTCATCAAAAAAATTTGGTACCACACAATTTCCTCTAACATCACATCGGCAACTAAATGTCCCAAATTCAGGACTGAATAGACAACAGTGAGGCCAAAGTGGATTTGGCGAGTCCGGCGAGATTGACTGAAGGAGAGTGTAATTATTGCCAACAGTGGCAGCATAAAAAATGCAAGCATGAGCCAGAAAATAGGAGCAACATCCGACATCGTTTGTCCCTCAAACTCCGCCACGCTCAAATCGTGGAAAAGGGGCATCAACCCCAAGTCAGTATGGAAAAGCATTCCCAATAGAAATACAGTCCACAGATTAATAATGCGGTGACAATAATCCATGATGATGCCTGGAAATCAACAGAAACGAATCAACAGTTTTGATATTTATTCACCTCCCCTTACCGAAAAATACATCATCACTAGTTAGGCTGTGTGCTGTTAAGTAGACGGGGGTTGAAAATTGTAAGATCCCCCTGCCTATCGGCACCCCCCTTGTCAAGGGGGGCTGGGGGGGATCGAGCACAAAACCAATCTTCTATTTAATGACAATTAGGTACTTATCTTTTGAAAAGCGTTTATTTGATTAACACGTTTAACGCCTAATCCCAAGTTAGCAATTCTGTCATGGCCTGTCCGTTGGCAATGAAGCACAAATCCCAATGCCGGCAAGTCTATTATCAGCAGTGTTTAACGATCAATAGCGTTCAGTTTTGTCAGTAAAATGCTAATATTCTGTCTGAAGAATCACCAATATTTAGGTGATTGGGTTGCTATCTGTTCCTTGCTTAACAGTAAAGAACAGAATTATGCGACCTGTGGGCTAAAAATGCTGGAGACCGAGAGTGACTGTTCCGCCTTTTCCTGTAACTGACTTTCCCACTCTGGGCGTTGATACCAAGTCCTGGACCTTGCGCGAGAAAATTGGTCAGTTAATCGTGGTGCGGGCGTCAGGGTTCCTTTATGATCACCAAATTCGGTACCCAGCTTGGGAACCCCCCAATGCCAAGCTCCGGCAATGGCTGGCAACGTTAAATCTGGGGGGCGTGATTTTACTAGGGGGGAGTGCAGCGGAATTGGCAACCCGCACCGCGCAACTACAAGCCTGGTCGCCGACCCCATTACTGATCGCCGCTGATATTGAGGAAGGGGTGGGTCAGCGATTTGCTGGGGCGACTTGGTTTCCGCCACCAATGACCCTAGGGGCAGTCGCGGCACGGGATTTGCCCTTAGCCCAGGATTACGCCCGCCAAATGGGCGCAGCAACGGCCCAAGAGGCTTTAGCGTTGGGACTCAATTGGCTTTTAGCACCGATCGCCGACGTGAACAATAATGCGGAGAATCCGGTGATTAATATCCGGGCCTTTGGCGAAACCCCGGCCATTGTGAGTGCTTTAGTGACAGCTTTCATTGAGGGGGCCCAGGCGTTTCCCCTGTTAACGACTGCTAAACATTTCCCCGGCCACGGCGACACCGACAGCGATTCCCATTTACATCTGCCCGTGGTTGCCCATGATGTTGAACGGTTAAAACGGATTGAATTGCCCCCCTTCCAAGCGGCCATTGCCCAGGGAGTGGATAGTGTGATGACGGCCCATCTCCTGGTTCCGGCCTGGGATCAGGACAATCCAGCCACCCTTTCCCCCGCAATTTTGTCCGGGCAATTGCGGGAAACATTACAGTTTGACGGCATTATCGTCACCGACGCGTTAATTATGGGCGGTGTCAGCCAAATTGCCAGTCCCGAAGAGGTGGCCATCCGGGCACTGGTTGCTGGGGCCGATATTTTACTCATGCCCCCGGATCCCGTCCCTGTGATTATGGCGATCGAAGCGGCCGTGCAAATGGGACGCTTGAGCGAGGAGCGCCTTGAGCAATCCTTGCAACGGGTCTTAACGGCCAAACAAAAACTAGATTTCTCCCAGGATTTCCTGCCGATTTCCCAAACCCTCACCCCAGAACCGGCCCGTCAAGTTGTCCACCGTATTTTGACGACAGCGTTACAAACAGGCGGCAGATTGCCGATCCAGCGCCTTCCTGATGCCATGGGACAAAATTTAATCGTGGTGGATGAGGTGATCACCGCCGACTTTTTAGACCGGGCCTGTCCTGCCCTAACCTTACCTAAACAGGCTGGTTATGCCCCCCAACTCCTGACGCCAGCGTTAATCCAGCATTATCCCCTCCCCCACAACCCCTTCGTGTTACAGGTTTTTATCCGGGGCAATCCTTTCCGGGGCACAGCAGGGTTAACGGCAGCCATGCAAGCCCTTTATCGGCAGTATTTAGCCTCGCCCCAGTTACAGGGGTTAATTCTTTACGGCAGCCCGTACGTATTGGCTTGGTTCCGCCAACAAATAAGGGCGGTTTGCCCGACTTTAGCCTGGGTGTTTTCCCACGGCCAGATGCCCCAAGCCCAGGCGATCGCCACAGAAACCCTGTTCGGTTTAACCCTGGCGATCGACCCGGACAAGGTGTTTATGTAGGGAGCACAACTCCGTTGTGTTCAGGCAAGCAGGGGAATTCACGCTCGGATGTGTTAATTTCCCCCTAACCACTTTTGACCATTCAGCCGTTGCAGGGTGTAAAGCACCATGAGATCAAGGGTGACTTTGCGCTCGTCAATCATGAAAGATTCTAGGGTGCTGGGGGGGCGATTATCGGTGCTGTAGGAAAATCCCTTGGCGCCGGTGATGGTTGCATCGAAAAAATACAGGTTAAATTGTCGTTGGTTATCGAGCCAGTTGCCTTGGACTTGCCAATAGGTTTTGGTATCGGCTCCAGTCATCGGCAGGGGGGCTTGGCTAAAGCTGAGGGAGACGTCACTCAGGCCGACGTTTTCCAGGGCGGCGTTGAGGGTCGGCAAAAAGTCCTGATTGATAAATTCCAAGAAGGGCTTATCTTCCCGCGCTGGGGGTTTAGGCTTTTTGGCGGCGGGGGCTTTGGCTTTGGGAGCAGGGGATTTGGCTTCTGTCATGGGTCTTGATTGAGCGATCACCATAGAACGGTCATTGAGCAAAAGTGTAGCAAACAACTCTGGATTCGCTATAGCGGTTTAGGAGGTCGAGGCTTCCGGGGCAGATTTTGTTTTCTTCTCTGTTACCCGGCGCAGGACGCCATTAATAAACCGATACCCGTCAGGGTCGGAGTAACGTTTGGCTAGTTCCACTGCCTCATTAATGGCAACCTTTTGGGGAACAGCCAGGTACTCTATTTCGGCGATCGCCAGACGCAAGATATCTTGATCAATCTTCGCTAAACGGCTGAGTTGCCAATCCACCATGGCTGCTTGGAGTTGCTGATCGATTTCTTTTTGCCGTCGGCACACGGTTCCCAGTAAATCCAAGGCAAATTGCCGTACCTCCAGTTGGCTGGCCAATTGAAGGGTTTCAGGTAATTCCACGGCGATCGCCAAACGGTTGATGGCGGTTTGGGTCAAATTCATCGCGTCTTGCAAAATGGCCTGGGCACTTTTGACATTACCCGCCCGGGTTTCGCTATTCAACAGGCGATCGTGACTGCGATTTAACTCCGCCGAGGCCGTTTCTAAAATATCGTGCACTTCACCGCTTAATGTCCGGGTTGCCGCTAATAGGAGCGCCGCTAAATCCGTCTGTTCAAGCTGTTCTGCCTGCATATCTTTACGACTTAACTGACTTAAACTCAATAAAGACAGTTCACGGGCAATACGGCGGGGTTGTTGGCGCGGCAGCATAAATCAAACTCTCAAAAATGGGCCTAGGTGCTGGTGTCAGTTGGCCCCAAACGCGTGGATCAACGGCCAGAGAAAAACCAGCGGACTCAGGGGCTATTCTACAATTTATTGCTTAGCAGCAATCACGTTACGCATCCCCAAGGCCCCAAAAACGGCAAAACCGATGGATAACATCAAGCTACTCAAACCAATCCGTAACCCTTGTTTCAATGCCTGAATAGAGGCCTGTTGCTCAGCTTGTTTTTGGCGATCCTGCAATTGCGCGTCTAAATTCGCTTTGATTTCTGCCACCTTATCTTTAAGCGCTTGGGGATCCTTGGATAAGTCGCGCAGACTTTTCAGTTGGTTGGTTTCTTGCTGCAACACCACCAGTTGTTGTTGGTTCAGGGGATTACCATTGGCTTCTCCTGTCGATAATACCTGCTCGCGCTCAGCGATCTGTTCATCGAGAACGTCTGGGTTTTGGGAGAATGCGTTGAGTTGTCGCAGAAAATCGGCCACCTGCTGTTGACCTTGACCGGCCCCTGCCTCAATCTGACGGACAGCAGCCACCTTAGCCTGATTAAGGTTGATTAAATGTATCGGTACAAACAATAGAAAAATTAAGCCCAGTACAATGGCCAAGATATAGGTGGGAATTCTGAGGTCAACTGTGGCGCTTTTAGGGTTGGGAGTATTGTGCTTAAGGGTGGAATCAAGCCAATAGCCGATGGTTAAAAGTGCCATGCCTAACATTGGCACAACGCCGCGATCCACCACGCCAGTCACTAAGCTAATTTGCCATTGCTGATTGTCCAATTGCAGCGGAATCGCCAACGTCGCAAAATCGAGTAATGCCGCAAGGATAAAAATGACGCCAAATAGCTTCAGAATCAAGGTCGTAAAAGCAGTCACAGTCATAGGTGAAGATCAGTACGGTAGTTAAAAAAAAGGCGGATCGATCTAGGTATTTAGCGGAGTTTTTACCGGGAGGGTGGCTACTGGGGTGGTATCAGACTAGCATTTTTCGGGGTCACTTTCTTCCCTTGCCGACGGGGAGGAGTGGCCGCCTAGAGAAAGAAAGAAGAATTCTTGCCTACTTTTGTTAAAGTGATGTCGTCTTGTTTTTGCAATCCTTGAATCTTCTATTCCAAATGTATGACTCATCGCCCCTTTAAATCTGTGATGCGCAAGCTTAAGTCTGAACAACGAAAATGGGGCAATACGGTCTCACTGCATACCCCCAATCAAGTCAGTCGATGGTTTAAGTGGTTATCACCCGGCTTATTTTTCAAGCGCTGGTTGGTGATTAGTGTGGTGGGAGTGAGCTTAATTTTTTTGGGGTTTGCGATTTGGGTTAAACTAACGCCCATTTACCGAATTGGCGCCTTTGTGGCGAGGGCGTTAGAGGTGCTAACCAACGTGATGCCCAATTATATTTCAGGGCCCTTACTGTTGGGGACAGGTTTATTCTTTGTGTTTTGGGGCCAAAGTCGAACGGTGGGATCGATTACAGACGTTTTGCAACCGGACAATAGTCAAGAGTTGGTGGATTTGTTGCTGAACCACCGCCGCTTGAATCGCGGGCCAAAGCTGGTCGTGGTGGGGGGAGGAACAGGTTTGTCCACCTTGTTGCGGGGGCTAAAGCACTATAGTGCTAATATAACGGCGATTGTGACGGTGGCAGATGATGGCGGTTCATCCGGACGCCTACGGCGGGAAATGGGGATTTTACCGCCGGGGGATATCCGTAATTGTATTGCGGCCCTAGCGGATGAAGAAAAGTTATTGACAGAATTATTTCAGTACCGATTTCAAGCCGGCAATGGGTTGTCAGGTCATAGTTTTGGCAACTTGTTCATTACGGCCATGACGGATATTACCGGGGATTTGGAGCGGGCGATCGCCGCCAGTTCCAAGGTCTTGGCTGTACAGGGACGGGTATTACCCGCCACCCTGGAGGATGTGAGGCTCTGGGCAGAATTAGAAGATGGGCGCTATATCGAAGGGGAATCGAATATTCCGGAGGCCCAGGGAAAAATTCGTCGTGTTGGCTGTTTCCCCGAACATCCCCGGGCCCTACCGGCTGTCCTCAAGGCAATTAAGGCTGCGGACTACATCATCATTGGCCCCGGCAGTCTGTACACCAGTATTATTCCCAATCTGTTAATTCCGGAAATTCAAGCGGCGATCGCCAACGCCACGGTGCCCCGTATTTACATTTGCAACGTGATGACCCAGCCAGGTGAAACCGATAATTACACCGTGAGCGATCATCTCAATGCCATTGACCGCGTTTCCTCCCAACGCTTGTATGATGCTGTTTTAGTCCAGAGAAGTTCTCCCTCACCAGCAGTTTTAGAAAATTATGCCGCTGAAAAGTCTCACCCGGTTTATTTAGATCGGGAAGCGGTTGTCCAAAAAGGCTGCCGGATTATTTTGGCGAATGTGATGCGAGAGGATGAAAATACCCATCGAGTACGCCATGATCCTCAACGCTTAGCACGGGTGCTTATGCGCTGGTATGGTGGTCAATAGTTGCGTAAATTGCCTGAATGTCTTTGATGGTGAATAACGCGTTGAAGGTTAACCCCTGACTTTGATAAAACTCCTGACCGCCCTGATCTCGATCCACCACAGCAATCACCCGGTTGACCGTATACCCCGCTGCCCGTAGTCGTTCCACCGCTAACATTGCCGACTTGCCCGTCGTCACCACATCTTCCAGTACCACCACCGAGGCCCCTGGATCCAAGGTGGGCCCTTCGATGTAAGCCTTGGTACCATGCCCTTTGGCTTCTTTGCGAATAATTAAGGCGACTACTGGCCTTTCCTCATAGGCTGATACTGTACTCACCGCACTCACAATCGGATCGGCCCCCAAGGTCAAGCCTGCCACCGCGACGGTATTTTGCGGCAGTTCTGCCAACAATAATCGCCCGATCGCCAAGGCCCCATCAGCCCGGAGGGTAACTTGTTTGCCGTTGATGTAATAAGGGCTCGGTTGTCCTGAGGATAAGATAAAATCGCCTTCTTGGTAGGCGTAGCGAGCCAACAAGTGCAAGAGATAGGCCCGTACGGCGACTAAGTCAGCGGTTTTGAGTGCGGCTAAAGATAGTGGGGTCATGGAAACGCAGAATGGCTAATGGATATTATATTTTTCACAAAGACAGGCTAGGGAATTATGCCGTGATCATTGCCGAAATGGCAAATTCAAAGGGAGAAAAATGTGATTTGTTATATTGAGTGTATTGAGTGACGTCTGGTTTAGTCGTGATTAATGGGGGGCCTGGGTATGACCATGGACATTAAAACTTCGTCGGTAACGATTCTTAATCATGATTTGGCCATTGCTGCCTATCTAGCAGAGCCGATCGCCGTGGGCACCTATCCAGCGGTGATGGTGATTCAAGAAATTTTTGGCGTTAATGCCCATATTCGCGATGTGACGGAACGCCTTGCCAAAGAAGGCTATGTGGCGATCGCCCCAGCGATCTACCAGCGGCAGGTGCCTGGGTTTGAAACGGGTTATACCCCCGACGGGATTCAAACCGGTAAAGCCCTCAAAGAACAAACGGATACGGCAGAGATTTTAAGTGATCTAGAAGCAACGATCGCCTATGCCCAAACCCTATCGGCGGTCAAACCAGGGGGCGTGGGACTGATTGGCTTTTGCTTTGGCGGTTGGATTGCCTATTTGGGCGCTAGTTTAGCGGGGGTTAAAGCCACTGCATCCTTTTACGGTGCCAACATTCCCCATTGGGGCGCGGGGGGGGCTGAACCACCGATTACCGATACTGACAAGATCCAGGGCACGATCTATGCGTTTTTTGGCTTAGAAGATGCCAGCATTCCCCCCGCCGATGTCAGCTTAATTGAAGCGGCCCTAGTCGCCAACCAGGTTAAGCACCAAATTTTTCGCTATCCCGGGGCAGAGCATGGATTTTTCTGCGACCAACGGGCAAGTTACAATGCTGAGGCGGCTAAAGATGCCTGGGATAAGGTGAAAACCCTGTTCACCACGGAACTGTAAAGCAAGTACATTGACCAGGGCGTTATATCGACTTGGGTTATCGGGCGATCGCCAATCGTTGGGTCACCAAAACCATCCCCTCGGGACTGATTAACAATGCCGACAACCATTGGGGATCATCCCCTGCCACCGCTCGTTTAAATAAGCCCCCGGCCTGCAATAGTTCAAGGTTGACTTGGGTCGGGTCAAATTGGTAACTGGTGGGATCAATAGTTTGCGCAAAGGCACTACCTGCGAGCAGATCATCCCCCAGGGGCGTTTCTAGGATGACGTCAAAGTCGTATTCTTGACCGGGTCTTACCGTTTTGGGCAAGCGCACATTAACTTTGGGTGGGTTTTTCCCGGTGGTAAGGGTCATTTTTTCGGTTAAAACTTCTTGGCGGACTAGTTTTTGATTAATGAAGGTTTGTCGCGCAGTGACTTCCCCCACCAATGTGGCCGTCTTACCCAGCCAGGGGCGATTGCCCTCAATCTTAGTCACTGTTTCGACAATGACGGCCTCCCCGTCTTGTTGCCAACTTTGTAGTTCGGTCGCATAGGACAGGTCGGGGTAAAGTTGCCACAAACGTTGTAGGCCAATTTCGACCTGGGGTAAGGTTAAGCCATCACTATTGCTAAATTCCGCGCTGTAAATTTGGTCAAGTTGGTCAAGTTGATGTTGGTTGGCAATGGTATCGAACTGTTGCAGTAGTGCTTTAACCTTGTTCGTCGTGACATTAGACTGCCCTATTTCCGCTGCCGGCAAATGTCCCTGCCCTGCGAGAACCAGGCCCCAGCTCAATCCCACCACAATCAACCAACGGGGGGACAAAGAGGAGAAATCAAAGCGGAGGAACTGGCGCAAGGAAATCATAAGCATTAGTGTAATGACGGGTAAACAAAGCAGAATTAACACGGACAGGTTATCGTGGCACCCCCCTTCTCACGATATATTATGTTCCATTCAACCTTTCTGACAACGACTGTGTGCCGATGACCAAACCGATTCGTCTTCTCATTGCCGCCAGTGGAACCGGAGGTCATCTTTTTCCCGCTTTGGCGCTAGCGCAACAATTACCCGATTACCAAATTGATTGGCTGGGGGTACCCGATCGCCTGGAAACGACGTTAGTTCCTTCAGAGTATCCCTTACAGACCGTCGCAGTAGAAGGATTTCAGGGCAGACCGAGTTTAAAAACGATCAAAACGTTCTGGAAGTTACTGCAGGCGGTTTTTACCGTTAAGCGCCTAATTAAAACAAACCACATTGATGGTATTTGCACCACCGGTGGCTATATTGCCGCCCCGGCAATCATCGCTGCTAAATGGTCTGGCATTCCCGTGATTTTGCACGAAGCGAATGTGATTCCCGGTAAAGTCACCACTTGGTTGGGGCGCTGGTGTCGCCGAGTCGCGTTGGGGTTTCAAGAGACCGCCCACTATTTACCGCACTGTCAAACCGTTTGGGTCAGTACCCCGGTCAGATCACAGTTTTATACCCCTCAACCCTTAGCGCTAGATATCCCTGGCGATCGCCAGTTGGTGGTGATTGTCGGCGGCTCCCAGGGGGCCGTCACCGTCAATCAAATGGTTAGATCCTGTGTCCCAGCTTGGGTCAAGGCGGGTGCCTTTATCGTTCATTTAACCGGCAAAAATGATCCTGACAGTGAACAATTTTGTCACCCCCATTACCTTGCCCTACCATTTTTTGAGAATATGGCCGGATTGTTGCAGCGGGCAGATTTGGCCATTAGTCGGGCCGGAGCGGGGACATTAACGGAATTAGCCATTACCCAAACCCCCTCGATTTTGATTCCCTATCCCTTTGCCGCCGAAGATCACCAGATGTACAACGCCCGGGTTTTTGCCACGGCGGGGGCGGCCCTGGTCTTGCCACAAAAATCCCTCTCTCCCCATATCTTAGAGAAAGCAGGGCTAGAGCTACTGCAATCCGCCGAGCAACGGCACCAAATGGCCGAAGCTGCCTCCCATTTAGCTAAAGGTGATAGTGCGGAACAGTTAGCGGCAATCATTAGAGAAATCGTCGGGAAATCTTAGCCGAGTTAGCCCTCTCATCCCCTTAGATTTTCTCAAAACTACGTTAAAATTTTGGTAAGTTTCCCCGCAATAAGCGTTTTGCCCCGGGCAGATGCTTACCCAGTTTTGAGACGCCTGACGAGTTGTCTGCCGCATTAGTTTTGCCCTTCTCTCACCCTGTTTTCATGTTATTCCCCCTAAAACCCACGGTATTAATTCCTCATCAGTATTGCAAACGACGATCACCCGAGTGACTTTCAACTGTGAACTGTCCCTTTTTGATTCTTAGGAGTTTGTCAATGCTACACCGTAAAATATATCAATTATGTACTGATGGCCATGAAGTCAGTCTCTATTTACGAGACCAACAACGGTGGATCGAAAACGCCAAAATTTTAGCCCTGGAAGGCGATCTGGTCACGTTTCGTTATGAGACGGAAGAAGACGACGAAATTTGCGCTTGGGAAGAAATGGTTCGTCTCGAGAGTATTGGGTCTGTTAACCGCAAGTTGGCATCGGTGTCTCGCTTGGGCAATGACCTATTGATTTCTGATGATTGCCCTGAATCGGAGCAACTGTTTGCCCGATCGCCCAAGGCCCATGCAGAGGATGAAGAAGATGAGGGGGAATAAACAAGCGGAACGCAATTGTTTTTCCCCTTCACGTTGGAACGCTTTCAACCTAACTGTAAAATAGCCTTTAATGGTTTGTTCCCTTCAGTGGAATCGGCCGACCCCGTTATCGAGTAACAGCATGGTTGCCCAGCAGACGCTAACTGAATTTAATTTGGCCAATTATCTTCAAGAGAAAAAAATTGCCGTAGAAGCGGCGCTTGATCAATCTTTGGCGATCGCCCGCCCAGAAAAAATTTATGAAGCCATGCGCTACTCGCTACTCGCGGGGGGAAAGCGGTTACGGCCAATATTATGTATTGCGGCCTGCGAATTGTGTGGCGGTGATCAAGCCCTGGCGATGCCAACGGCCTGTGCGTTAGAAATGATCCATACCATGTCCCTAATCCATGATGATTTACCGGCCATGGATAATGACGATTTCCGTCGGGGCAAGCCCACGAATCACAAGGTGTATGGGGACGACATCGCCATTTTAGCCGGGGACGGGCTATTGGCATATGCGTTTGAGTTTGCCGTCATCCAAACCCCCCAAGCCGACCCCCAAGCCCTGTTACAGGTGGTAGCCCGGTTAGGGAGAACCGTCGGGGCCGCCGGCTTGGTGGGGGGGCAGGTGCTGGATCTGGAGTCGGAAGGGCGCACCGACATTACCCCAGAAACGTTGTCATTTATCCATACCCACAAGACCGGCGCTTTACTAGAAGCCTCTGTCTTAACTGGGGCAATCCTGGCGGGGGCCAGTCTGGATACCCAGCAGCGTCTTTCCCGTTATGCCAAAAATATTGGTTTAGCGTTTCAAATTATTGATGACATTCTCGACATCACGGCCACCCAAGAGGAACTTGGCAAAACCGCAGGTAAAGATGTCAAAGCCCAAAAGGCAACCTATCCCAGTTTGTTGGGAATTGAGGCGTCCCGCCAGCAGGCCCGCGTCTTAATTGACGAGGCGATTGAGGCCCTACAGCCTTTTGGTGCGGAAGCCCTCCCCTTAACGGCGATCGCCGCCTATATTATTGAGCGACGTTATTAGCCTTTAACCTCTCTTGCCCCCAGACCCAAAACCCAAACAGTGTACAACCAGTTTTGCAGTATGGTGGACTAAACTGTTAACCGCAACCCTGCTTCCCCGTTAACCCAGCTGTCGTCTGTTATGCAAGATTTTGGTGCAATATTTCACAATCACGTCTTGGTGATTTCCCTGGCCGCTTGTTTCACGGCTCAAGGGATTAAGGCGATCGTCGAATTAATTCGCAATGGCAAAATTAACCTACGGGTGTTAGTGTCCACCGGGGGAATGCCCAGTTCCCACTCGGCGCTGGTGGGGGCCCTGGCCACCGG
>JBEAQB010000001.1:0-4040 GCA_041164125.1 Cyanobacteriota bacterium | reverse complement strand
ATCTCGGTGCAGGAGTTGGGGGAACTCAGTCGTACGGGGAAAGTGTCGCCCTCTCTTAAATCCTATTTAAACTTGGCGGATAAAAACCCAGAGGAGCTGCGCTACTGGTTAAATCGCCCCTTTGCCGTGGAGCAGACCACTTTAGCCAGGGTGCTTAATAGTTTTGTCGGGGGAGTGATTCTCAATCAAGTGGGGAACGTGATCCATACGCCATCCAACCGTGCCAATCAGGAGGCGTTGCGGGGGGCCATTATCACTGCGGCGGGAGACGACGACTCAGTTCAATTGATTGAAGTCTTGGAAAACTACCCCACCAAAGAAGTTCATCTCGACGGCGATCGCCTGGTGGAACTCTATCAAACTGCCCAGCGTTTCAAGGCAAGACTCTCAACACTTATGTTCTAATGTCGTTCCCATTTGTCCCTCTCGGCGAATTTGGGCAAAATCGCTACAGTGACAACTCCCTATATTTAGTAACTTGTTGCTGTTGTTGTTGCCAATGGGCGCAGACTCTAAGCCATGAACTATACTTTTGATATCCTTGGGGTGACTCCCGTCTTTACCTTTTTTAACTATCAACAACAGGTAGAAAATGACCGTGGACGGAGTTTAGCTTACCTGGGCAGTCCCGCTTGTACCTTGGATGGGTTGATTCAAGCGACGGAGTTAATTCCCGAAAAACCCGATTGGGACTGGGATGCCGTCGTCAACACCATTGTGGATTTTTGGTTACGACACGAGGCGAATATTCAACAGTGGCGACAGGAACTGGATAATTTGACCGATGATGGTTTACTGGTGGGTCGGGTGGCCAACACTCAAGTGCTCCGTCGCCAGTTTGAACGGTTGCTCAGTTAACCTTGACCCAACCTTTTGCTGATGGAGTTTATGCTGTTATTCAACTCGCATAAAATCAGGGATCAAATCACTTTGGGCATTACACGACAATGACAACCAGTCGTTTTTTTCATCTAATCCGTCAAGAAAAACGTCAATTTGCGGTAATTGGCCTAGGGCGCTTTGGGCGGGCCGTGTGTGAAACCCTCCATGCCAATGGCTACGATGTCCTGGGTATTGACCAGGATCCTAAGTTGGTCTCGGAGGTGTTGGCAGATAAGGTCGTCGCCAATGCCATTAGCTTAGATTCCACCGATGATACAGCGCTGCAAGAAGCGGGGATTTTTGAAATTGAAACGGTGATTGTGGCGATCGGTAATTATCTCAAAGAGAGCATTATTACCTGTTTGAACCTCAAGGAGGGGGGCGTCAAGTCCGTTGTCGCCAAAGTGTCATCCGATACCCACGAAAAAATTCTGCGCCGTTTGGGGGTTGACATTATTGTCTTTCCCGAACACGAAGCCGGCCAAGATTTAGCCTATAGTTTGACAACCCCCTCCATCGTGGACCGCTTCAAACTCGATCCGGACAACAGTATTGTTGAAATTAAAGTGCCCGATCAATTTTGTAATAAAACCTTAATGGATTTACAACTGCGCAAAAGTTTTGGCGTTAGTGTCTTGGCGATCGGTTCTGAGGAGAAATTTCACATTAATCCATCCCCCACCCTCCGTCTCCAAGCGGGTATGCTGCTAGTGCTAATTGGCCAAAATGAAGATATTCGACGCCTGATTAAACTGCATGAGCGGGGGCAAGCACAAAGCCCTAAGACCTGACGATGATCTGGCTGAGTTCCCTGACGGCCCGCTCTAAATCGTCATTGACGACTTGGTAATCAAACTCAGGGGCAGCAGCCAACTCTTGCTGGGCTTGGGCGAGTCGTTTGACGATCGCCCTGTCGTTATCTGTCCCTCGACCCCGTAAGCGAGTCTCTAAAACCGCCACCGAGGGCGGCAAAATAAAAATGCGGCGGGCTTTGGGGTAGGTTGCTTGAATTTGTTGCGCTCCGACCACTTCAATTTCCAACAACACCGTCTTGCCCTGGGCAATTTGGTTTTCTACAGGCTCCCTAGGGGTACCGTAATAATTGCCCGCATACTGGGCCCATTCCAGGAGTTTTCCTGCAGCGATCCAGGTTTGAAATTGGTCTTTGCTGAGAAAATAGTAGGACTGGCCGTCTATTTCCCCCGGCCGCGGCGATCGGGTTGTGGCAGAAATCGACAAAAACCAAGTGGGATGAACCGCTAACAAGCGCTGAACCAAAGTCCCCTTACCGACGCCACTAGGACCAGTCAGCACAATTAATTGACCCGATGCAATGGGACTCGAAACCATGTTTCCTGTTCTTCCTCTGCAAAACCGATTTAGGGGGGAGAACTCAATCGCTCTTCCTAGAAACAAGCCAGGGGATTGGCTATACCGCCAGAGATGCCCTTACTTTTTGGTATTTTCTTTGAAATCTTTGCCGACCATAAAACGATTGGCAACCGTTTCAGGTTGAATCGCAGACAAAATCACTTGGTTGGAGTCTGTAATAATCACAGCCCTGGTGCGTCTGCCATAGGTAGCATCAATCAGTTGCCCCCTTTCCCGGGCATCACTAATATTGCGTTTAATTGGAGCAGATTCGGGACTGACAATGGCAATCACCCGATTTCCCGAAACAATGTTGCCAAAGCCAATGTTGATAAGCTGAATGTCCATAAAAGAGCGTATTTATTTTTTATAGTTTAGGCGAAATCAAAAACGGAACTATCCAATCAAAGCGCAAGCATGAAAGCGAATTAGTGGAAAAAAATGGCAAGATTCGTTGCAAAAATTAACTTTATCGGCGATCCTGCTGATTTTATCCTTAATTCCCCTTTTTTACTTTTAAGGGTAGAGTGCAATTTTGCCTCTACCTAAAGATAGATTGATCAAACTTCCGATGGAAAAGTCTCGATATTTTGTGCAAAGAAATAGGGTTTTCGCCATTTTACGTATCGCAGCCATTGGGTCGGACGGTGGCACCGGCCCTCTGGTGGATGGTGTTGATCACAGAGACATCAATCCGGAGAGACTCTAGCCTCGACCTGATCGCCATTTACCGTCAGAATGAAGGGGGAAGTGGGTCATCCCTGTGGAGTGAGCTAGACTCCCTCCTCTCCTTGCTGTCAATTTTTAATCCTATGGATGCCAAGACCGAACTGTTAGAGGCGATCGCCGGTAAAAATCGTGGCTTGTTGGTTTCCGATCAAGACCGGGTCACAATTCTGTCTGCTGTAGAGAAATTAGAAGACCATAATCCCCACCCTCACCCCTTGGCCGCCAACGAGTTACTGGATGGGAATTGGCGATTACTGTATACCAGCAGCCGCAGTATTTTGGGCTTAGATCGATTTCCTTTAATTCAACTGGGGCAAATTTATCAATCCCTAGATGTGGCCCAATCCCGGGTGGTTAACCTGGCTGAGATCGAGGGAATTCCTTGGTTGGAGGGATTGGTCGCTGTGGTGGCCTCGTTTAAAGGGGTTTCGGACAAGCGTCTTGAAGTTAAGTTTGAACGATCCATTGCCGGGTTGCAACGTTTGCTTAATTATCAGTCCCCTGGGCAATTTGTCCAACAAGTGGCGATCGGGAAACGCTTTTTGCCCGTGGATTTCAGCCTACCGAGTCGGAGCGGCAGCCCGGCCTGGTTAGAGATTACTTACCTAGATGATGATTTACGCATTAGTCGGGGCAATGAAGGTAATGTATTTGTGCTGAGTAGGGACTAACTGGCTGCTCAACCCATCAACAGCCTCAAATTTGGCGGGGTGAACCCTGGGGGAAACAATTTTGGGTAAAGGGAATCTGCTATCTTAACGATGAAGAAACATTAAGTGACTAGTATTGGTCCGCTGCTATGCAAACCCCAACCCCGATTAAATCCAATGCCCATCACACCTTGATGAGCACCGAAAAATTATCACAGGCGATCGCCGCCAGTCGGGACTTTTTATTAGGGGAACAACATCCCGACGGCTATTGGGTCTCGGAACTGGAGTCCAACGTTACCATCACGGCAGAAGTCCTCATCCTCTACAAAATTTGGGGCATCGCCGATCACTTTCCCTTGGATAAGATGCAAACTTATCTGTGGCAGCAACAACGGGAACAGGGCG